>JBDTHH010000370.1:0-2863 GCA_039937055.1 Ktedonobacteraceae bacterium
GCGTGCTGGACCGCTGATGAGATCCCCCGTGGGCGTCCCGCCCGCACCCAGAGCAGGTAGAGTCCTCCGGCGATGGCCAGCGCTACCACCAGGGAGAGTAGCGGCCAGCCACGAAGCAGATTCATGACGAGCGTGAAACCAACGACCACCGCCCCCAGAAGATTGATCACCTGGGAGCGGGGCTTGCCACGAGAAAGGTGGGCCATCGCCAGCAACCCGATCAGGAAGCTGAGAAAGACGGCCACCGCATAGAACAGCACGAGGGTTTGATCCTGCGCGCCGGAAAGCAGCAGAACGCACGCGGAAATCAACAGATAGACCACCAGACCCAGATACGGCGTGTGGTGACGATTGGTGCGCCCCAGCCACGCTGGCAAAATGTTTTGGGCGGGTCCCTGCGCTCGCTCGCTCCGCGCCAGCGCTTTGAGCAGGCCCGGCCCGGCTTGAAACGAGGAACTGGCCGCCGATAAGAGCAACAGGGTGGTCGTGAGTTGAAAGGCCGCAAAAAGCCAGGAACTCCCTACCGCGCGGGCAATCTCCGCAATCTGGGTGCTTTCGGCAGGCGGCAGACCAATCCCCAGGCGCACGGCCAGCGCGGTGATCCCCAGGGTCAGTCCTCCCACCAGGAAGAGCGTCAACCAAAGCGTGATCTGCCCGAAACGTCGCCGACCCTCTTGATCGAGTTGTCCCAGTTGCGCGATGGCAGACGACGGTGCCTCAACGCCGGTGGCCAGGGCCATCGCCACCGGAAAGGCCAGCAGAACCGCCAGGATCTGCGCGCCCCCTCCGGCCTGTGGCACTGTTGCGTGCGGAAGGAGCGGCCCCATCTGTGCTGCATGGACCCATCCGGTCGCGAGCAACGCGATACCGATGCCGAGAAAGGCCAGGGTCATCCCCGCAAAAATGGTGCGTCCGCCATGTCCGAACCAGGTGAGCCCACCAACCAGGCATAACAGGCTCAGGGCAAGCGGCACCCGGAAGCTGGCGAGCAACGGGACATACGCAATAAGCGCCGAGGTGCTGGCGGCAACACTGATGGAGATCGTCAGCACAAAATCGACAATCAGTGCCCCAATAGGCACAAACGCCCAGGCTTCGCCTAGCGCCGCGCCTGCCGCCGCCGCCGCCCCCCCACCTTCAGGAAAACGCGCCACCAATTGATGATAGTTGATGGTGACAATGGCGATCACGGCAACCACCAGGGCCATCGTGGGGAACAGCAACGCCAGATTGCCTCCAAGTTCGCGTAAGGCTGCTTCAATGGCATAGGCAACCGAAGAGATCGGATCAGCCATGACCGTAAACGCGAACGCGATCAAGAGCAGCCAGTGCCGCCGTGGACGAGAGGGAACACGCACGGGCGTTCGCTGTGTCTGAAGAGGTCCCTGAACAGGGAATGGCGGAACCGTGCGAAAGGGCATACGTGACTCCTTATTTGTGACAAAAGGCGCATTCCCTCCATGGAACGGCGTCCTATTTCTGTGGTGTCCCGCCGCGCACAAAAAAACGCCGGGACGTGCCGACCAGGCTTCCCGGCGCTCCAGATTGCATGGACGAACCTCTTTTTTGTGAGACAGACATGGGTTCGTCCGTGTCTATTGTACCATCTGTCTCCTGACGCACGCAAGCAGTTCCCTTCATCCAGGGCTTGTGCGTTTCCCTGCGCCACCAGGCGTGTCACCCTCCCTCGGTGAAGCGCCAGGGATGATCCCCACTCCGCTTCGTCTCTGAACGTGCCCGCTGGGAAAGAAAGACAAAAAGGACTATACAGTGATCATGACTTATCTGCTGAGGGAGTTGGCGGATAGTTGATTGGCGCCATGGGTGGCGACGGCTGGTAGTATCCAGGCGCTTCTGATAGGAGAGAAGGGCCATCGGCAATGTTTCGCTGCACGAGTGGCAGCACGAACCAGACGTTGCCCAGGCCGAAGAGCGTGCCGGTGATCACGCGTAGCAGCGGGGTACTCTCGCGCAGGCCAAACATCTGGGTGACGCCATCGGCGGCCATGGGCAGGATGATCAGCAGCCAGAGCCACCAGGGAATGCCGGGGAGTCGCTTCCTGCTCAGCACAAAGGCCGCGCTTCCCAGGAACATGGAGGTGTAGATGGAGAAATTGCGCTCGCACAGGCCCAGGGGATGCCCATAGATATAGAAGGAGTGCGAGGGGATCTGCGCGCACACATAGTGCAGGGAGAAGTAGATCGGCCTGGCGAAGTCATCCAGTCCAAAGTAGAAGAGCAATGGCACGCTCAAGGCCAGGAATACCAGGATGCCCAGGATAGTCGTAAGAAGAGTTGCCCAATGCTGCAATAGAAAGTTGCCGATGTGCAGGGCAAGACGGCTCATGAATTGCGTAAAGGCATGCTGGCGCGCGGACCCGGAGAGAGTCACCGTCGGCTGCACCTGTTCTATGGCCATGCTGGTTTTCCCTTCTATTTTTAGAGCACGAGAGTGTATACGACTATACTGTTATTTTATGCCAGGTGAAAAGCTTTTGCCAGGTCACGGTACTCGATGCGCCCCTCGATAGGCGCGTCGCTCTCAATGAGAATGACAGGAATGCGATAGCGATAGCGCTCAAAGAGAGCTGGATCGCTGCGGATATCGATCTCCGTCAACTCAAAGGCGATCTGTGCCGCGATATCATCGAGCATATCCCGCGCTTCCTCGCACAAATGGCAGCCAGCTTTGGTATAAAACGTGACCTGTGGTGGCGCCGTTTTGTATTCCCCGCTCACGTCTCTGTGCTCCGTCTGCTTCATCTCACTGTTCTCACCATCATATCATGGGAGCTGAGCTACCCGCAAGGATATCTCCGCCAGACGCGTTTCATCTCTGGCCGTCGATCTCGACCTCAGCTTC
>JBDTHH010000371.1:0-17449 GCA_039937055.1 Ktedonobacteraceae bacterium
CCACGGATGCGGCAAGCCGAATCCCTACGCGGGAGGGGGCTTCTCACCCGTGCAATGACGCTTGACGGAACATTACGCGTTTACCTTCTGAATAAGGATGACCCATTCTTCGGGTCCCTGCACCTCAGGTGTCCATTCGAACTCGCCGGGGTATTCGGCAAGCAGTTGATAGCGCAGGGGCGAGGGGTCGTGGTCGTTGATGAGGCGCAGGATGTCTCCGGGCTTGAACGCCTCCAGGATGGAGAATATTCTGGGGTGCCGCTCGCGCGGGGCCAGTTCGCGCACATCCAGGATTTCAGTCGTATGGTCTGTCATATTGTCAAATGTACCTTTCACTTGCAGATCTTGTAGTCAGCACCGACATGCATAGCACAAGTATGCGTGAGAGACGCGGTGTATTTCTGTGACTAAGGTCGCAGCATTGCCGCGGGGCTAGCGTCTATGCTACATTGAACGGTACCTCTATTGGAAAGAAGAGAGACAATATGGACGCAACGGAAATTGAGGCGACGCGCGCGCAGATCTACCAGGCGCTGTACACTGTCGATGATCCTGAGCTGGGTGTGAACCTCGTAGACCTGGGGCTGATCTACGGCGTCGATCTAACGGCGGATGGCTTTGTGACGGTCACCATGACGCTGACGACCCCCGGCTGTCCTATGCACGAATCTATCGGCACCGGAGTAGGCGCAGCCCTTGAGAACATCCCCGGCCTGACCGGCGGCGAGGTGCAGCTTGTGTGGGACCCACCCTGGGAGCCATCGCGTATGACGCCAGAGGGTCGGAGGCTGCTGGGATTTTAAGCGAACCTCATCTTATGTGCTGGGCCTATACAGGTGCCGTACAATGCCAACAACGTTTATGGCGGCAAGCAGCAGGCCCAGGCCCAGGATGGCGCAGGCGATCTGGAGGGGAATGAGCCAGCCAGCGAGGGCGCAGAGCGCGATGAGGGGCAGGGAGATGTTGAGGAGCCACCAGGTGAGCCAGGACCAGCGATCATGCACCAGGTCGCGCATCAGGGGGACTTTCTGGTGGCCGACGAGCGGGCCGTAGTGGGTGTGCCAGACGAGAAAGGGCACGATCTTGTAGAGGTAGCCGGTGATGCTCTGTCCCAGCCAACCAACCAGCGTGAGCAGACCTAGTGTGAAGAGCAGCGCGGCCTGACCCTGGCTGAAGATGGCGGCGATAATGCCCAGCGGGATGACCAGGCAGACATAGACCACTGCGGCGATGCCGTGATACTGCGTCACGTCGAGCAGCTTGCGGCGGCGCGTCATGAGCATACGCGCGTAATCGTAGGCGAAGAGCCAGGCCGTGGCCACCAGGGCAACGCCTCCCAACAGGGTCAGAGGCAGCCAGGAGAAGATGAAGCCCAGGGAGAGCGCCACGATGCCAGCGTTCAGGATGGGAAAGAGCACGCGGCCCAGGCGGTCGTTGTGGCCGTGAGCCAGCGAGAACAGGCGCACCAGGGTGTAGGAGACGCCGATCAGCACGCTGGTCAGCCAGCCAACCACACCCAGCGTGATGTGGGTCAGCAGGAGGCGATTGAAGGCGTTGCCCAGGAAGCCAAACTGGAAATCGAGGGCCGCCGTCAATCCCAGGCTTACGACGATACAGAGATAGACCAGCGAGGCGGCCAGGTAGCGCAACGTGAGGGGGCGTGTGGTGGCGCGCGCTAGCGTTACGCCCAGGATAATGGCGTAGTGGATCACTGAGAGTACCACCAGGGAGCCGCCCAGGGCCAGTAGCCAGGGCAGAAACCACCAGAAACCAGCCAGCAGCAACAGCACCCCGACAGCGTACATGGGGTACAGTCCGCGAATGAAGCGGGCTGCGCGCAGCGGCGAGACCACAATGACCGGAGTCAGTTGCAGCGAGGCACCCATGATGGCCATCGTCAGCCAACCCAGCGTGGCGGTATGCACCAACGCGAGCACGTGGGGGAAGCCAGGGGCTTGCAGAGCTTCGGGTACGATCCAGGGCAGCAGTATCCCGAAGAGCGCCGCCATACACGCGGCAGTCAGCAAAAAGGGCAGCGGGACACTCAGGGGCACACCGCGCCGTCCGCCCATCAGGCCGCCTCCCAGGCCCGTTATGGCGATCGAGGGGGGCGAAACGGCGCTGGATGTGGGAAGCGCTATCTTGTTACCATCAGCAGGCGGCGTGCCTCTGCCCATACCAGGGAGTGAGACTGGCAGCTTATTGTCATCAGCGGGAGGTGGTGGACTATCCATCATACGAGCGCTCCTACAGGCGCGTGAAGCGCACGACCCATTCATCGCTAGCGACGCAGTGTGTCTCATGAGAGAAGCCGCGCTCGCCCAGGACAGCATAGAGCGGGACCGGCTCGAAGGGGGCGACAATCACCAGGGTTTCACCCGGCTTCAGAGGCACAGCGGCCTCCATGATACGCACAAACGGCTCATCGCCGCGCTCCAGGTCGGACCGTACATCCAGTGTTGTAGTAGCCTGCTTACGCCAGGCCGTTGTCTGATCTTCCAAGAGAGTCTCCTTTACAAATATACACAATCCCCCACCCCTGCCCACGCGGATACGTCCGTGACAGGTTATATGCTTACAGGGTATACTAATACATGCCTGTACGGCAGCGACTTATGTCGCATTCGCACCACTGCTGGGAGAGAGTCATGCCGATTGAGGTTGAGATGCTTCGCCAGATCCCTATATTTGCGCCGCTGGCTCAGGCTGATCTGGAGCAGGTGGCGAGGGTGACGGTGGAGCGGCAGTTTGATCGGGGCGACATCATCTTCCTGGAGGGGCGGCCCAATGGGGCCTTGCATT
Organism: Ktedonobacteraceae bacterium; assembly: GCA_039937055.1. Taxonomy (GTDB): domain Bacteria; phylum Chloroflexota; class Ktedonobacteria; order Ktedonobacterales; family Ktedonobacteraceae; genus JALYTT01. Next base: position 2,803 of record JBDTHH010000371.1, read on the forward strand.
ACCTGTGTTCCGGGCTGGTCAAGGTCTTTAAAACGTCGCTGGACGGTCGGGAGCAGGTACTGCGGCTGATAGGGGCGGGCAACACGTTTAACGAGGTACCCGCGCTGGATGGGGGTCCCAACCCCGCGAGCGCGGCGGCCATGGAAGCGTGTACTATCTATGTGATCCAGCGCACCGAGCTGCGCAAACTGATCGTGGAGCGGCCGGCGGTGGCGGAGGCCGTGGTGCAGGTGCTGGCGAGCGCGCTGCGCCACCTGGTGACGCTGGTGGAGGATCTCTCTTTCCGGCATGTCACGGCGCGCGTGGCCAGGCTGCTCCTCGACCAGGAGGCGGCGACCATGCCGGCGGGAGCGAGTGCGCGGCGGCTGACACAGCAAGAGATGGGCGCCATTGTAGGGACCGCGCGCGAAGTGGTTGGGCGCGCGCTCAAAGAGTTGGAGGTCGCGGGCGCCATTGAGATGCGCCAGGGACATGCCGTAGTGGTGGATCGCGAACGCCTGGGGGGGCTGGCGCAGGGCTGAATGCAACGAAAGGAGCGTATTTACTGATGAGTGCAGTATGCCTACGACACCTTTGGCAAATTCCCGGCCACCGTGCCCACGATCTTCATCCTGATGTACCTCCAGAGCCACCACCTGGACCTGGAGTACTACGACCAGTTGTTCCAGCCTGGCGCCTACCTGCACACCCATGCCGAGCACCTGGCACGCTGGCATGGCATACCGTGAAACGTACACAAAGGTACCGGTTGTGTACGTGAATCCGAGCGAGATGTGCCTAAGATGTTACTTTCTACGTTAAATTGATAGCCCCTCTTTCTTCGTGAGAATGAAGCGGGTAGGCTCTTCTTAGCGTGTAGAGAAGAAGAACCTCCCTCGTGCAGCGTAGGGGCGGAGGAAGACCACCTGGTGGTCTAGTAACAGCAAATAGAAAGGGACAAAGATCATGGCTGACATGGCATATTGCGTCAAGTGCAAAGAAAAGCGCGAGATGAAGGACCCGCATCACATCACGATGAAGAATGGGCGCCCGGCCCTCCAGGGCCAGTGCCCCGTGTGCGGAACCAAGCTGAACCGTATTCTCCCGTCCGAGAAAAAGGCCTGATAGCGGCGGGGAGCGCGGCTCGTCCGATTGGCTCTTTACGCCATGAACGGTGATAGGAGCATCGTCGAGCAGCGCTCCCTCATGCATCCTGGGGAAGCTGTGTTATCGATGAACGGAGCGCCAACCACCGGCGGTGAGAGGCCTTCTAACCTGCGACTGCTTGCCGGTTACTGCCTGGAACGCGATACATTGCAGCGTTCGGTAAAAACCGCGCTGGTAGTTGGCAGCATCCTGGCCCTCATCAATCATGGCCAGCAGTTTCTTTCAGGGCAGTTCTCAGCATCCTGGATGATTCCTATGCTGGTGACCTACCTCGTGCCCTTCTCGGTCGCTACCTATGGGCAGGTGCAGGCCAAACGGCAGCGCGATCTCCTCCATGCAAACTCATCCAGACGCCAGGATGCCACGCTTCTTCAATGTGCGATAGAGCAAGAATGTCAGGCTGAGCCAGGAGCCGCCCAGCAGGTAGCCGCCCAGCACATCGGTGGCCCAGTGCTCGCCCATGTAGATCCGCGTGGGGCCAATAGTGGCGATGAACAGCACGGGAATGCTGAAAAGCAGCTTTTGCCACAGAGGAATCTCTTTCAAAAATAGCGACCTCAGCACCAGCAGCCAGCCCCAGAGAGTCACAGATGACAACACATGCCCACTGGGAAAGCTCTGGCGATGCGCCTTATGATGAACACGTACAAATAGGGGGCTGGGGCGCGGACGATTCACGACCCGTTGGACGATCTGCCTGAAGAGATTGGTGGCGGCCACGGCCACCAGAACTGTCGCGGCCTCCAGGCGTAAATGCATCCTCCAGAGGAAAGCTGCCAGCGGGATAGACAGTACGTTCATCACAGGGTGTGCGTTGGTATAGCTAAGCACAAATGTCGCCCCTCGCACGAGCGGGGAGCGGGTTTTTTGGAGCGTTCGTGTAATAGTGAAATCAATGGCAGACACAGGATGCAGTCGTACCCACCAGCAAAGCAGCCCAAAGAGGACACCCTGGGCCACGGATGCGACCAGTAGCGATCGATCTGTGCTTAACGTGTATTTCCCTGAAGAAGATATATCCAGCCATCCCTCGCGCATGGCCGCGCGCAGAGTTTCAGGGGGGAAGACCAACAATTTTGTGCGCATAGAATGTGCCTCCTCAATCCAAACATATCCTAATGGATAGTTGTAGCACGTTTTTCCCAGGCATTTTGTTTCTATGCTCCACACTCGTGGGCAGCCATGTTTCATGTGCCGAGTGCGGACATGGGAACATGGCGCCCGCTAGGGGCGCCATGGATTTCGTCAGGCCAGGTACCGTCCTGGAGATTATTTGCTTTCGACTTCGGCCACGTTGATGGGCGATCCGATCAATTTCTCAAGCGTGCTCCGGCGCACGCGGTAGGCCTGGCGCTCATTAACATGGGGCAGAACAATTGCTTCGAGTACCCCTTGTTTGACCCAGCGGCGTACCGTGGTGTCATCTACACGCAGAATACGGGCAACTTCCGATACGGTTAACAGTTCGCTCATGTGATGTTACTCCCTTCTCAAAAACCATAACTTTGAAAGCAACTTTTACATCTCATTTGTGTAAAAATTGCAGGTGCCGCAGAAACAGAAGACAAACAGAACATTGTGTCCACATTGTACTACATTGTAAACGGTTAGTAAAGTATCAGCGAAAAGATAAGCAGGAAAGGCCGAAAGTAAATTAACCCCTGACTTATCAAATCACGAGAGTCTATACCCGCTATAGTATCATATCATATGAGGGTGAATTTCTGTGATGAGAAAAAGCAGAAAAGCGATCACTGTTATATGGGATATATGGGTATTCTGAGCTAGTACTTCGTGTGTATGGCTCTTCGCTAGACATAACACACAGAGGAATTTTTCCCTTGACTGATCGTGGGGATCTCTATTATGCTAGCAAACCGATAGCGTTTACAAGGGCATTATCACTACTTTTTTACTAAAAAACGTGTTACTTATGTACGCTCTCAAAGCAGAGGAGATGAAGATGGACTATCGACATTTAGGGCGCACCGGTCTGCGGGTCTCAAAGCTGTGTCTGGGGACGATGCAATGGGGCTGGACAGCGGATGAGCGGGCGGCTTTCTCGATCATGGATGAATTTGTGGAGCAGGGAGGTAACTTCCTGGACACGGCGGATTTCTACTCACGCTGGCTACCGGACAATCCGGGTGGGGTCTCCGAGGAGATCATCGGGCGCTGGCTGCGCGAGCGGGGCAAGCGGGATGCGCTGGTTGTGGCAACGAAAGTCTACCAGCCCATGGGGCCAGGACCCAACGACCAGGGGCTTTCGCGCAAGCATATCATCACGGCCGTCGAAGCCTCGTTGCGGCGCTTGCAGACCGACTACATCGATCTTTACCAGGCGCACGCTTTTGATCCCGACACGCCCATCGACGAAACGCTGCGGGCCTTTGACGATCTACAGCGCAGCGGCAAGGTACGTTACCTGGGAGCCTCGAACTACCCGGCATGGCGGCTCATGGAGGCATTATGGAGCGCGGACGCGCAGCATACAGTCCGCTACGACTCGCTGGAGCCGCACTATAACCTGGCCTACCGGGCAGAGTTTGAGCGCGACCTGAAGGCGGTCTGCGAGCAGTATCACCTCGGCGTCACCCCCTACAGCTCCCTGGCCAACGGCTTTCTTACAGGAAAATACAGGCGCGGGGAGACGCCGGCGGGGGAGAGCGCTCGTGCCGCGTCAATCATGCGGCGCTATAACAACGAGACTGCCTGGCGCACACTGGAGGTGGTACAAGAGATTGCCCACGAGGTAGGCAGCACGGCCAGCGCCGTCTCCCTGGCCTGGCTGCTGGCGCAACCGGTGATCACCGCGCCGATCATCGGGGCCAACTCCGTCGCGCAACTACAGACCAGCCTCGCCGCCGTAACGGTCACGCTGACCCCTGCCCAGATCGCGCGCTTGAGCGAGGTGTCAGCTCCGTAGCGCGGGTGGCCATGACCCTCTCTTGCGGGGGCCATGGCCACCTATCACATGAATTGTGGCCTTGACAATGCGTGCTGTTTTCGGCTAATATAATAACTGACTAGTCAGTTATTAACAAAGAAGAGAAGGAAACTATGAACAACACGCTTACCGCATCATCCAAACCGAAAGGACTTCTGAAATGGGCATTTAGCCTGCCACGCTACCTATACCGCTGGCACCTGGGCTGGCTGCTCGGGCGTCGCTTTCTCATGATCACCCACCTTGGGCGCAAGAGCGGGCGCAGGCGGCAGACCGTCCTTGAAGTCGTTAGCTATGATCCTGCCACGCAGGAGTGTCTCGTAATAGCCGGTTATGGAGTACACAGTGATTGGTATCGCAATATTCAGGTCCATCCTGCCATCGAGGTGCAAATTGGATGCCAGCGCTATACGCCGCAGCAGCGCCTGTTTTCATCGGAAGAAACCATGCACTTGCTAGAAGAGTATCAGCGACACCATCCCAGGGCGTTTCGTGAAATAATACGCTTCATGGGATATGCCTATGATGGCACGCCTGAAGCTCTGCATGCCATCAGCGAGATCCTCCGAGGGGTGGCTTTGCATCCATGAAGGGATTTTCGACGTACCATGCGCGTCATAGAAAGGCCAGTCGTATCGCCCTGGTCGGCTCTGTTTACCGGGCTTATCCACTGAGCAAGCGGATAAGCCCGGTTGAGAAAACGCTGTTCGGAGGTCATTATGTCTCCCCGCCCAAATGTGAGTGAGGAACGCAAAAACCAGATCCTGGAGGCAGCTCTCGCGGTATTTGCTCGTCTAGGTTTCCACGAGAGTCGGATGGATGATATTGCCAGCCAGGCAGGTCTCTCGAAAGCGGCGCTGTATCTCTATTATAAAAGCAAGGATGCGATTATTGCGGCGCTCCTGAAATACTTCTTTACTCAGGAATTCAAACGGGTCCAGGGCTTCATCGAATCCAACCGAGAGGAGACCGTTTCCGAACAACTGCTGCTCCTCACTCGTCAACTTGCCGAGGCGCTGGGGTGGATGACGCAGGTGATGCCGATCGCCTTTGAGTTCTATGCGATAGCAGGGCGCAACAAGGAAGTTCGCCAGTTTCTCAAAGAATACTTCCAAGACTATCGGGCCCTCCTGGCCCGCTTGATCCAGCGTGGCATCGAGTATGGCGAGTTCCGCGAAGTCTCCGCCGAGGCGACGGCGATTATGTTGGCTGCCTTGTTCGAGGGGCTGGCGTTACTGTTTTTCGTGGACCCCGAAGCAATCCGGTGGGCGGACGAGGCTGAAACATCCGTGCAGTTGCTACTTTCTGGGCTGCAACGACCATCCTCTTCATGAGCAGCGCCCCCTTTCGCATAGGTACCCGGCTGGCCACGTCCATGTGGGGCAACCCTTGGGGGGCCAGGCCACAGGCCCCTCTGGCAGCGGCTCCATTTCGTGTACGGGCGCCGCAGGCCTACGCCCGGTAGGCCTACCCATACGGTGCAAGACGAGGCTGCGGCCACGGGAGGCGGAGGCGCGCTGCGGCTCCAGTTGCAAGGCCCTGGTGTATGCAGCAAGGGCATCTCTATAGTATCCCAGGCAGTAGAGCGCGGCCCCCTTGTTGCTATGCACCACCGCGCAGGCGGGGTCCAACCGCAACGCCTGGTTATACGCAGCCAGGGCCTCCTCGTAGGCCCGCTGTTTGTAGCATGCATTGCCTTTACGGAACCAGTATTCCTTATCGGGGGATAGCAGCGCATGTACGGACACGTCGGTGGTGTGTTCCCCTGACGCCATGTGCAGCGCCGAGAGGAACGTGGCGAGGGTGGGATAGCGCTCCTCGCGGCTCTTAGCCATGCCTTTCAGAACAACGCGCTCCAGCGCCGGGGGCAGGCGGGGATTCAGGAGCGTTGGCGCCGGCGGCGGCTCATAGAAGTGCTGGTACAGCAACTCCGAGAGAGTCGCGCCATCAAATGGCGGTTGCCCGGTGAAGAGCGTATAGGCCACGCAGGCCAGGGCGTACTGATCGCCCTCCTTGCTAATAACGCCCTGGAACTGTTCGGGGGCCATATAGGCGAACGAGCCTGCCACACGCTTTGTGCGCATAGTCCTTGTGCCTATGAAAGTGGCGATGCCGAAATCGGTCAGCACAGCCTCGCCACGCGCGTTGAACAGGATATTGCCGGGCTTGATATCCCGGTGGACGATATGCTGGCGGTGAGCGTAGTCCACGGCCTGACCTACGCGCTCCAGGATGGTCAAACTCTCTTCGAGCGGCAGGGGAGAGCGTCCCCGGTACTCCAGGCGATCCTGCAAGGTGCCGTGAGAGAGATATTTTGTGACGATATAGGGCTTCTCATCCTGCACGCCCGCGTCAACCACCGGCACAATGCATGGATGGCGGAGGACCTCGAGCAAGTACGCCTCTTGCATGAATTGCGCGCGCTCTTTGGAGGAGGCAAGATATTTCTCGTGCAGGACCTTGATGGCTACCATACGGTTGCTAAAAATGACATGCCTGCCCTTATAGACACTACCGAACCCGCCACGCGCGAGTAGGGCCAGAATCTGGTAGTTTCCTATCTGACCGTGGCTGTAATTATGTCGCTGTGTCATGCCCCTACCCTCCCTCATATATGCTTGCGCATGCTGCCGGTTCTACATCCTACAAAGAAGCGACCAGATATTTTGAACTCAGTGAGGGCCTCTAAGCAATAGACGCTTATTGTGTATAAGATTTAAAATTTGGCGTTGGAGACATGGATGGAAGGGACTGGAGGGCGCAGGCCTTGCCGGCGGGCAAGGCCTGCGCCCATAAGGGATCAGCCTACCTCAATTGGGCAAAGCGCTCTTTGACTTGCGCGAGCATACTATCGCTTTTGCAGAAGGCGAAGCGCGCGTAATGCTGGCCGATATGGACATGTTGGGGGCTGTAGAACGACTCAGGGGGGATGCAGGCTACGCCGACCTCTCTGGGCAGGTAGCGGGCAAATTCGAGCGGGGTGCCGGTGAATATATTGGAGTAGTCGGCCATGATGAAGTAGGTGCCTTCGGGGGCGGTATATTTCAGGCCGCCGGCATCAAGGGCCTCCATCATGAGGGCGCGTTTAGCGGTATACATGGCCTGGAAGGCAGCGAAGTAGCTATCGGGGAGATTGAGGGCGTAGGCGATAGCTTCCTGCGAGGGATGGTGGACGGCGAAGGTGATAAACTGGTGGGCGCGCGCGACACCCTCCACAAGGGCGGGTGGCCCATAGACCCAGGCGATCTTCCAGCCAGTAGCGCTGAACAGCTTGCCGGCGCTGCTTACAGTGACAGTGCGCTCGAACATACCGGGCAGGGTGGCGATGGGGATATGGCGCGCGTTGTCAAAGAGCATGTGCTCGTACACCTCATCGGAGATCACCGTTACATCGTGTTCGATACACAGCTCAGCGATCAGCGTCAGCTCCTCGCGCGTAAACACACGGCCAGTGGGATTCTGCGGCGTATTCAAGATCAGCGCGCGCGTGTTTTTGTGAAAGGCCGCGCGCAGTTCATCGGGGTCCAGGGTCCAGGTGGGAGGATGCAGCGGCACATAGACCGGGACAGCGTTGGCCATGATGATATTCGGCACATACGAATCGTAGAACGGCTCAATGACGATCACCTCATCGCCGGGGTCAACCAGTCCCAGGACCGAGGCGAAAATGCCCTCGGTGGCGCCCGCGGTGACGATCACACCGCGAGCCGGGTCGATCTCCATGCCATAGAAACGCGCGGCATGGTCGGCAATCGCCGCGCGCAGGGAGGCGGTGCCGGGTCCGGGCGCGTACTGGTTATGCTGGCCTGACTGTAAGGCCAGCACCAACTGCGCGACCACATCGGCCGGCGCATCGAAGTCCGGCTTGCCCTGGCCCAGATTCAGCGCGTTATGCTGCTGGGCCAGCGTATTGATCTCGGTAAAGATGGTGGTGCCAAAGGTTGCCACGCGCTGAGCTGAACTAGACATGCAACGTACTCCATGAGATAATTTTTCAGGTTGATGAATGCATGGGATACAATAGACTGGACAATGATTGCATTATACCCATCTCTCAGGCAATGGTGCAAGCAAGATCCGCGTAGCGTCCCCAGTTAATGGCCGTGTCCAACTGCACTCGTGCCTTTTGCTCGCCAAAATGGGCGCATGACAGTATATTCTATGTATTGGCACTCGTGTATAGAGTATAATGATGAACTGGCATATAGTTATTTTCTCCTAATGGCTCCACCGGCGGGGCAGAGCATCTACCATAAAGATACCCCGACCTGGAGTGGTTCTTCACCGTTCGCCTGGTGGTCCTATGTGTAGTGGCCCACTCTCGCGGCGGCCATGGTCCAACCCGGCACATGAAAAGGCCCGGCAACGTCTTGGAAAGGCGCCCATGCGCAACGTTTATATAATGGTATGCTATACTAAATTGCGCGTAGCCTGGATACGCATAGTAGGAGAGACAGGGGGTTCGCCATTAACCCGCAGAATGGGAAAGGACAGACACAAACAGGGCATCTCGACCGGCGCACCATGCTCCATAGGCGCTACATGATTGTGCGTACGATTGGGCAAGGGGGGATGGGGGCTGTCTACCAGGCAAAAGATATGCGCCGCAACGTCATCTGTGCCGTCAAGGAGATGAGCCTATCGACGGTGCCCACCAACGAGCACGGCCAGGCGGTGCAGAATTTTCTGGCCGAGGCTACCATCCTTTCGCGCCTGAACCATCCAAATCTGCCGGCCTTCACCGATTTCTTCACCGAAGGCGCGCGCCACTTCCTGGTGATGGAATTTATTGATGGCACCACGCTCGAAGACCTGCTGGAGCACAATGGCGGCCCTTTCCCAGAACGCCGCGTCCTCGGCTGGGCGCGGCAACTTTGCGACGTGCTGGAATATCTGCACAGCCAGCAGCCGCCGGTAATCTTCCGCGACCTGAAGCCCGGCAATATTATGCTACGCCGCGATGGGCGCATCAAGCTGATCGACTTCGGCATCGCGCGCCTGGTGCGCCGCAGCAGTTCGCAGGATACGCAACTGCTGGGGACGCCCGGCTTTGCCCCGCCTGAGCAGTACGGGACCGCGCAGACCGATGAACGCTCAGATATGTATTCACTGGCCATGACCCTGTTCCAGTTGCTGACCGATACGTTGACGGAGAAAGGCTTCGGGCTGCCGGATGTGCGCTCGGTCAATCCCGAGATCTCATTGCCTGTGGCGCACGCGCTGGAGAAGGCCACCTCGCTTGAGCCTGGCGACCGCTACGAGAGCATCGCCGTCTTCCGGCGCGCCCTCTTCCGCGTGGGGACCTTCACCTTCCAGAGTGGAAAGGACGCCACCACCCCCGAAGAGCTGGCGGAACTCTGCGCCCGCTACCCCGAAGAGGCCGGGGACTACCTGTTCGCGGGCGAGATCGAGTCCTGGTTCCAGGAGATCGGCGCGGCCGACCTGGCTCGCGTCGCCAGGCGTATCCGCACCACGACCGGCGAGCCTGACGTGGGCGTTGAAAAGCTGGTGCAGGCCATCATGGGACCCAGCGCGCACATTCGCAGCAATACCGCTCCCAAAGAAGTGGTCAGCGATCGCGCGGCCACCGGGGCCGCCACGCGACCGCGCACATCCTGGAGTGGGCGCTTAAGCCGCCTGCGCAGCACCCCGCCGGTCGTGGTGCGCCCCCCGATCATCGACTTCGGAGAGGTCTACTCCGGCCTCTCAGCCCCCATGCTGCTGACTATCGCCGGCAACCAGGGTACCTCCGTACATGGGACACTGCGTCCCGTTGAACCCTGGATCATTACTGACCAGACGACCTTCGATGGCATGAGTTCGCTTGTACGCGTGCGCGTCGATAGCACGCGCCTGCGCGGCGCAACGCACTACAGCGGGACGATCCTGGTCATCCCGACCGGAGCGGTAAAAGGGCAGCCCATTCCCGTTAAGGTTGAAATGGATGTCACGGGCTATAGCACAACGAGCAGCGGCCAGGTTGGGCAGGCACTGGACGAGGACGAGGATGATGTGATCACCATCGCCGCAGGCATGACGATGGCGCCCCAGCAGCGCATCCAGACGGCTGCGCAGATCCCTGTGCCATACAGTAATCCGCAAGATAAAGAGTACAAGGCGAAGTATGGCCAGCCCGGCGCCTGGGACCCCCTGCGCGCCACACCGGCACAGCGGCAACGCATGCAGTGGAGCCTGATGTTTGCCGCCGCGTTTATGGCTGCCAGCTTCTTCTATACGCTGCTGGCCCACTCACCGTTTTTCGCGCGCGCGGCGCCCCTGCCTCCCAATCCCTGGTTCACCCTGGTCCTGGCAGCTATGGTGCCATTGGCGGCCCTGGGCGCCCTGCTGGCAACCTGGGTGGGTGCGTGGAATCCCAAAGATATGCTCAACCGCGCCAGCACCGGTCTGGGGACGGCTCTGGTGGCCCTGGGCGCTGGCGAGGCCCTCTGGCACAGCACTATCAGCACACGACTTCCGGTCCTACACCTATGCGCGATGCTGCTGGTAACCGCCCTTGGTGCCACCGTTGGCACCGTCCCCTACGTGAGCGCGCAGATCTTACGCGGCGCCACCTGGGCCATGCTGCGTATGCGCCTGCCCGTCATCATCCTGGCCATGCTGCTAGGCGGCGCGTTAGGCTTCGCCCTGACCGCGAGCGTTGCCTTCGGCTGGTTCACACCCTTCGGCATCGCCGTCGGAGTCAGTGTGGCACTCGCCCTGGTCTTCCGTGTGGATCGCCTGATCCATCACCCATAAAAAGGGCGCGAAACACGAGGGCCATCCCCTTCTCGCGTAGGGACCCGGCTTGCCGCGTCCGTGCCGGCCTCGCTTGCGCGGCCAGGGAGGAGGCCCCACAGGCACCCCAAGGGATGCCTCACCCGGACGCGGCAAGCCCCTACGCGGAAGAGGAAGAGCGCCCGTTATCTTATAAGCCCGCTATATGCCATAGAGAGAATGGGGGGAGAATATGGAAGCGTCCACCGGCAACTTGATTGTCATCCTTGGGCCGACTGCCTCCGGCAAAAGCGCGCTAGGTATCGCGTTGGCGCAACACTTCGGCGGCGAAATTGTCTCCGCCGACTCGCGCCAGGTCTATCGCGGCCTGGATATCGGCAGCGCCAAGGTCACGCCGGAGGAGCGCGCGCTCGTGCCCCATCATCTGCTGGATGTCGTCGAACCACAGGAGGTCTACACAGTCGCGCATTTCCAGCGCGAGGCCAGCGTCGCCATCGATGGCATCCTGGCACGTAGCCGGCAGCCATTTCTGGTCGGTGGCTCCCCCCACTACATCCAGGCAGTGGTCGATAACCTGGACATCCCGCGTGTACCCCCCAACATGGAGCTACGCGCGCAGTTGGAGCTACGCCCCCTGGCGCACTTGCTGGCGCACCTGGAAGAGTTGGATGCCCCCAGCGCGGCCAGCATAGACCGGCGCAATTCTCGCCGCGTGATCCGCGCCCTGGAGGTCTGCCTGCTCACTGGCAGGCCCTTCTCCGAGCAGCGCACCGTCGCGGCTCCCCTCTATCGCTGCCTGCTGCTGGGCATCTCCTGGCCGCGTGCTGTGATCTACGAGCGCATCGATACGCGGGTGGATGCGCGCATGGCGCAGGGCCTGATTCAGGAGGTACGCGATCTACTGGCGCGCGGTGTGAGCCACGAACGCCTGGAAGCGCTGGGGCTGGAGTACCGCTTCGTGAGCCGCTGGCTGCGCGGCGAGTATGCCAGCGAAGCCGCCATGGTCGAGCGCCTGAAATACGCCATCCACGACTTCACCCGTCGCCAACTATCCTGGTTCCGCAAGGATACGCGCATCGTGTGGCTGGAGGGCGGCGAGATGGAGCGAACCGCAGAGGAGGTGCAGCAATTTTTAGCATGACGCCACATCCATATCTCCGCGCAGGTCATGACGAAGCGCCCGTGCCGCTGTTCAGGATATGCGCGGCCTCCTCTGTGCTTTGATCCAGGGCCAGTAGCAGAATCAAGTGCTACAATATCGCTGGATCATGCACCCGCTCCACCCATACATTCACCTGGGGCAACAGGGTTGGAAATTGCCCCTCCACGATGGTCAGCGCTGCCTGAGCCAACCCTTCTTGCAGACCTTCTTGCCGTCCCTTTTGTACTCCTCTAGCGATCAGTTCCTGATAGGCCCAGGAGTCTTCCAGAATATCCTCAAACATGGCGAACCTCCTCTTCAACCAGGTCTGGTCGTCCTCATCGGTACATGTTAACGCGCTAAACAGGTAGGCAAAGCTCAGCAGATCATGCTGGCCGCTGCCATGGGCCACCAACTCGCCGATCATCTGTTCAACGACCTCAATGCGCTTGCCGTCTCGGGCTAGGGGCAAGAGCGGGTCGAGGCCTTCCTGCCCCGTGGCCAGCAGGTCCTCGACCGACAGATCGCGCAGATTGATGACCTGAAAGTCAAAGCGCAAGGGGTGCAAGAACTTTAGACCAGGGTGACGCTCTATGTTATAATATATCTCACTATTAGTCGGACTACTCTGTGTGCAGGAAGGGAATGGACCACGATGCCAGATGACGATACAACAGACGCCAGCAAGCCGCTGGTCGCCTGGGTGACGGTGGGTGTGTATCAGGAGAACTGCTACCTGTACGCCTGCCCCCAAACATACGAAGCGGTGATCATCGATCCCGGCGACGAGCCTGAACGCATTCTGGAGCGCATCGCGGAACTCAAGTTCATCCCCAAATATATCATCAACACCCATGGTCACGTCGACCACATCGCGGCCATCGACGCGGTGAGCGCTGTGTACCCGGTACCCCTGGCGATCCATCCCGCCGACGTGTATATGTACACCGATGAACGCACGGCCATGATGCACGGGAGCCCGCCCCCACTCGTACACCGCCAGCCGGATATCCTGTTGCGGGAGGGCCAGCGCATCTCGTTCGGGACGCTGACTCTCGATGTGCTGTATACGCCCGGCCATACCCTCGGTGGCGTCTGCCTGGTGAGCCGTCCGTACTGCGTTTTTAGCGGCGATACCCTCTTCCGCCGCAGCATCGGGCGCAGCGATCTTCCCGGCGGCAACCACGAGCAGTTGCTGACCTCCATTCGTGAGAAACTGTATCCTCTTGATGAGGAACTGGTGGTCTTTCCCGGACATGGCGACCCGACGACGATCATCGAAGAGAAATATGAAAATCCTTTTGTGACTGTAGAGGAGTAACGTTCTTTATGTCAATTATTTGTGTAATAGGCACCGGCTATGTAGGCCTGGTCACGGGTACCTGCCTGGCCGATATGGGCAATTCCGTCACCTGCGTCGATATCCTCCCTGAGAAGATCGAGAAGCTCAAACAGGGTGTCCTCCCCATCTATGAGCCTGGCCTGGAAGAGATGGTCGAACGCAACGTGCGCGCCGATCGCCTGCATTTCACGACCAGCTATAGCGAGGGCTTAGATAACGCCGAGTTTATTTTTATCGCTGTGAATACCCCCACCGGCACGAGCCAGGGTAGCGCTGACATGCGCTACGTAGAGAGCGCCGCCCGCAGCATCGCCAAGGGACTCGATCATCGCGCGATTATCATCAACAAGAGCACAGTCCCGGTGGGCAGCGGCGATGTGGTGACGCGTATCATTCGCGCCAACCTCGAGCGTTCAGATGTCTCGTTCGCCGTGGTCTCCAACCCCGAATTCTTGCGCGAGGGCGCGGCCGTGCAGGATTTCCTCAATCCCGACCGCATCGTGCTCGGCTCGTCCGACATGGAGGCTGCGCACCGCGTGGCTACGCTCTACCTGCCCCTGCGCGCCCCCTTCGTGACCACCGACCTGTACACGGCCGAGATGATTAAGTATGCCTCGAACGCCTTCCTGGCTACCAAGATCTCCTTCATCAATGAGATCGCGCAGATCTGCGAGCGCCTGGGCGCTGACGTGAAAGAGGTCGCTGCCGGCATGGGCTTCGATAAGCGCATCGGCCGCGCCTTTCTGGATGCCGGCCTGGGCTACGGCGGGAGCTGCTTCCCCAAGGATGTGCAGGCCCTGGCGTTCATGGCGGAGGAGGCGGGCCTGCACCCGCAATTGCTGCACGCGGTGATGGAGATCAATTACGACCAGCGCCGACTGATCGTCAGCAAACTGACCTCCATCCTTGGTTCACTGCGCAACTGCACCATCGGTATACTGGGCCTGGCCTTTAAGCCCAACACCGACGATATGCGCGAGGCAGCCTCCGTGGATATTATCCGCTGGGTCACCGCCCAGGGAGGCGAGGTGCGCGTCTACGATCCCGTGGCCACGCAGACCGGGCACGAGGCGCTGGAGCGTGGGGGCATTCGCATGGACATAGTGACCTTCTGCGAGAACGCCTACGAGGTAGCGGAACACGCTGATGCGCTGGTGATCGTAACCGAGTGGAACGAGTTCAAGTCGCTGAACATGCTCCAGATCCGTAACACTATGCGCCGTCCCGTGCTGATTGATGGCCGCAACCTCTATGAGCCATCCGAAATGCACCGCCTCGGCTTCACCTATCGCGGCATCGGCCGGGGTACCGGTCCGGCCGCCTCCGTGTTGCCGCC
>JBDTHH010000372.1:0-7059 GCA_039937055.1 Ktedonobacteraceae bacterium
CTTGCGCAACGCTGTCTGCAACGACCGCTGGTCCGAAGCCTGGGAACTGACGGGCTCCACCCGTCTGGTTCAACGCCAGCACACCCGCCTCACAGCGGTCCACCATCGCCAGCACGAGGCGACCCACCGCTTCTTGCTGCTCTGGATGCGGTTCCTGCTTCCTTCTCTCAGAGGGTGCCCACCTCCCCCTGCCCCGCCCCGACCTGCCTGTATGGCTGATGGGAAACCGACTGCTCACCATCCCTGGCGACGGCGTTGGAGCCCTCGTTCTCCTACGGCTGAGCCTGCAAAAAAGTGACGGGCACCCTCCCTACACCATATCTATTGGCAGACACACAAAAGCATGTTATGCTAATTCGGCTTTGTAGAAAAGTTTTATCCACATATACTCACCAGGAG
The DNA here is from genome assembly GCA_039937055.1 of Ktedonobacteraceae bacterium. GTDB lineage: Bacteria > Chloroflexota > Ktedonobacteria > Ktedonobacterales > Ktedonobacteraceae > JALYTT01. The sequence goes on from JBDTHH010000372.1 coordinate 400, forward strand.
GACTTATCATGGAATGCCGATCATGTCACGCTACGCTCCCTCCCGGAACAGCGACATGTCCCGTGTGTGGTACTGCTACACCTTATAACATATCCAGTACATCGCCCAGTAGCTCTGAAGCTGACGAGATGCTTATCAGCCATTCCGGTCGGGAATCGTCCCAGCCGCCCGCGCAACAGCCACAACAGGACTCAGGGCCCGCTCAGGAGGTTGCCGCACCTACTACAGGGGATGAGCCGACATTGCGCGCCTCTGCTCTACCCTGGTATGCCCAACAGCAGCCCGCCGCCAACCCGCCGGCCCAACCATCCTACTGGGAAACGCCGGCCCAATCGCAGCCAGCCTCTGGCGGACCAGCGTCTCAGCCACCTCAGACTCCGGTCGCGCCTCCAGCTCAATCCTGGCAAGCACAACCGTCGATCACAACCCCCTTTGGCAGTTCTCCGGCTCAACCTGCTTATGGACAGCCCCAGCAACCACAGCAGTCGTTTACCCAGCCTGCCTATGGACAGCCTCCTCAGCAGCAGCCGTTTAGCAGTTCTCCCTCTCAGCCTGCCTATGGACAGCCCCAGCAGCCACAGCCACCCTTTGAGATAGCGCAGGCTCAGTCATTCGGGGCGCCACCAGTGCAGCCGTCTTTCGAGGCGCCGCGACCTCGATACGCCCAGTCCGAGTCTTTTGGAGATACACCGGCCCAGCCCTCGCCCTACTTTGACAGGCAGCCGGCGCCCTTCGGCCAGCCACAATCTCAAATCTATATAGGCACGCCACAGCAACCGGGCTATCCGGGTACGCCTGCACAACCCCAGCCATTCCCAGGGCAGCTTCAACCCCGGCCGGCTCGCCGCATGAGCCGCGCAGGTATGCTGCTCGTCGCCCTGACCGCCGTGGTGCTCGTGCTTGGGGGATGCCTGACGCTCTATGGTGTCGTGATACACCCAAACCAGTTGCATGCGCAGGCGACCTCCACGGCCCAGGCCATCCAGGCAACGCAGGTCCAGAACACCGCAATAGCGCAGCAGCATGCTAACGCAACCGCTACCCACATAGCGCAGGTCACGGCTACGGCCCAGGCGCTGGCAAATGACCCGCAGGCCCTCTATACCTTCGCAACAAGTACAACACCGGCGCTGAACGATCCATTAAATGCGCAGAGCGGCAATGGCTGGTCTACCAACAAAAATTCGGATGGCAGCGGGTGTGCCTTTACGGGCAACGCGCTGCATGTCAGGACAACCGCGAGCACGCGAGGGGCTGACTGTTTAGCCCAGGCCACTACTTTTAACGACTTCGCCTACCAGGTGCAGATGACTATCGCTAAAGGTGATGATGGCGGCGTGGTATTCCGCCTGGACAATGGCGCGCAAAAACTCTACTTCTTCGCCATTGGCAGCGATGGCTCCTATCTGCTGGTAGCAAGCGGTGCCAGTGGTCAGAAACTCCTGGCTGGCGGTACCAGCCCGTTCATCACTAAAGGCGTCAATCAGCCAAATACGCTGACCATCATAGCCCGCGGCACGGCGATTGACCTGTATGTCAATAAACAGTTCGTCACCAAGGCCGATGATAATGGTTCAAGTTCCGGGCTGATCGGGGTGTTCGCCACCAATACACAAAGTGCGACGACAGACGTGGCCTTCACCAACGCGCAGGTATGGAAATTGTAGACCATAGCCGGGGGAATGGCTTTTATGCCGTGGGTTCAACGCGTCAAGGGAGGACCCTGGGTTCAGCGGATACAACGCGCCAGGCAGCAACTCCTGCTTGCTGCTCTGGTGGTGTGTATGCTTATGGGAAGTGGTCTGCTGTATTACACACAGGCCTTGCGGCCCGCGCAACTACGGGCACAGGCTACGGCGGTCGTGGGCGCCACAGCCACCGGCTGGGCGTATGCTACCGCCACCAGGCAGGCCATAACGCCGCAAATGATCTACCAGCAGGCCACCCACGGCACGCCAATGCTCAACGACCCTTTAAGCAGCCAGGAAAGCAGCTACTGGCGCGCGTTGCAACGGGCCAATGGGAGTTGTGCATTCGCGGACGGCACATACCATGTGCTGTCCCCCAGGAAGAATAGCTTTTTCTTCTGCGCTGCCTGGCCTGTTTTCAATAATTTCGCTTACCAGGTGCAGATGACTATTGTCAAAGGCGATGGTGGTGGCATCGTCTTTCGCGCGAACCCGGTGGCAGCAACGTGCTATCTCTTTACGGTGAGCCAGGATGGACACTACACGCTCAACTTGTTTGTCAATAACAGCCCCGATCACATCCAGTCTCTCACAGGGAACGATAGTCCGCTGATCCACAGCGGGCTGCATCAAAGCAACCTGCTAACAGTGATCGTGCGTGGAGGCTCGATCAACCTCTACATCAATACACAATATATCGCGACCGTCAGCGATGACACTTTTACCATAGGCAGCGTCGGCGTGGCCGCCATCGATTATAGCCATCCGACCGAGGTGACTTTTAGCCATGCGCAGGTGTGGAGTTTATGAAAGTCGCTGGACATCCATATATGTAAGGAGAACATAGCTATGCAGTGCAATGTGTGCGGTATCACCCTCCCAGCAGGAGCAGTGACCTGCCCTTCTTGCGGCGCGAACGTGCCCTCGTATGTCCCTGGCTCAACACCCTACATCCCTCCGTCTGGGTCTGGACCATACCCGAACTATGGATCTTTCCAGGAAGCAGGCGCCGCGTCCGGGCCAGCATCGCAGCCGCCCGCGCCCAACCCCTATCTCTATAGCGGGCAGGCTTATACGGAGACGCCACCGGCACCTATGCCTTACGGCAACCAACCCTACATGCAGACAACGCCAGCGCCACAACCATTCCCTACACAACAGCCGCGCCAGAGACGAGCCGGAGGCGCGGCAGCGCTCCTGTTCCTGCTCGCGCTCCTGCTCATCGCAGCCGGCGCACTGGTCTATTACACGGCCGTCGGTACACCCGCGCAATTGAATGCCCAGGCCACCGCCATCGCGCAAAAATTCAGCACCGACGAGACGCGTACAGCCAGTACAACGCCACAAGGTCTCTACGACTCGACCACCAGAAGTCGTCCCCAACTCACTGACCCACTAAACAATGGGAGCAGCACCTGGCTCACACGAACCGCGAGCGACCACGGGTGTAGCTTCAACGGCGGCGCATACCACGTTACAGAAACAAGCAAGGATAGCTTTTACTACTGCACAGGCGGAAACAATTGTAGCAATTGTCTCTTCCAGGTGCAGATGACCATCGTCTCAGGTGACGCCGGGGGTATTATGCTGCGTGTCAATCAATCCGCTTCACAGTTCTACCGCTTCAGCGTCTACTCGGATGGATCGTACAGACTTTACAAATATGTCGATAATACCGGTACCACTGCGCAAATGCTGCTTGGTGGCATCTCACCTCTTATTCCAACAGCCACGAATAAGCCCATCCTTATCGCAGCCGTTGCTAGCAGCAATAACCTGTACATGTATATCAACAAGCGCTACATTGGCAGCGCAAGCGATACTTCCTTTAGCAACGGTGAGCTAGCGCTTTTCGCCACCGATCTAACCGCATCGGCTGATGTGGCGTATAGCAATGCGCAGGAGTGGAATCTGTAAGAAATCTGGAAGTTGTAATATATATCCAAAAAGAGGTTTTCCCGGTTCATGAGGGAGCAGCATATAATGGAAGGCGGGCAAGAGTCCCCCCAGTTCGACGAGACCACCTCTGCTGAACAGAACACGCCTGTTCAGCAGCCGGGGCAGATCGCGCCCGCCAATGACGCGGACGTGGAGGCGCCGGCAGTGGCCACAGCTACAGAGACCACACTTGCTGAGGAACCTGATGGCGCGGCCTCTGCCGGCGAACCTATCCTCCCGCTCAAGCCTTCCTGGCCCCCGGCGCATGAGACCTTTCAGCGCCGCGAGACGCTTTCCACGAGATCGGTTATCCTGCTCAGCACGCTGGCGGCCGCGCTGATCGCCGGTAGCCTGGGCCTGGTTTTTTACCTGACGACCGCGCAGTACAGCGCCGTACTGCATACACAGTATGTCGCCACCGCCAGAGCGCATACGACGGCCCAGGCTCAGCTTCAGGCCACAGCACACTCTGTAGCCGCGACGCAGACCCATATCAACGCCACAGCTACCGCCCAGAGCAATAGTGCAGTCTCGGCCACCGCCCAGGCAAATCTCGTAACGGCCACGGCCGGCACGCTGAATGACACACTCCAGCAGGCGACCAGTGGAACTCCAGCATTCAGCGATGCGCTCAGCGATAACACCGGCAACAATCATTGGGACGAAGGGATGCCGGTGGTGGGAACAGGCTGCGCATTTACGGGAGGCAATTACCATGCCAGCGCCGGGCGACAGGGCTATCTCCAGCCCTGCATTGCCCGCTCAACCAGCTTCAGCAATTTCGTCTACCAGGTGCAGCTTACCATTGACAAAGGCGACCAGGGCGGCATCCTCTTCCGGGGCAACGGTTCCCAGGGCACATACTATATTTTCCGCATCGGCACCAATGGCTCCTATGCCCTGGATGTCTATACCAGCAGCACGCAGGGTACGACCATGAGCAGCGGCTTTAACGCCGCCATCTCCGTCGGCCCGAACCAGTCTAATACGCTCGCCGTCATCGCCCAGAACAACACCATCAATCTGTACGTGAACCAGCAATACATCGCGACCATCAGCGATAGCACCCTGAGTTCCGGCCAGATCGGCGTCGTGGCCGTCGACTACACTCTGCCAACCGAGGTAGAGTTCAGCAACGCGCAGGTGTGGAAGCTATAAACCTATTGACAAACGCGACAGGCACTGCTATGCTGGTCACAACACCATACAATACCAGAGGCAATGAGCAGGACAAGTACTTCTTGTCGCGTCCAGAGAGCTGCGGGACGGTGCGACGCAGCACGCGAACAGGAACGAAATCCACCTGTGAGCCTGCGCGATAAGCGCCAACGGTCGCCCCCGTTAGCGGGCTGCAACGAGGTCAATCTCTCCTGTTCGCACGTCTTCTCGGCTCACCTGGCGAACGAGATTGAATAAATCAAGGTGGCACCACGGCTTACGCGTATTCAGCGTCGTCGTCCTTTACATGAAGGACGATGGCGTTTTTTTATTGTTTACAATATACATGCCCATACATGCGCCAGGAGTAAAAACGCTATGTTAGATCTCGCGTTTATTCGCAACCACGCGGATATTGTCAAAGAGGCCGCGCGCGTCAAGAACAATACGCTCGACATCGATTACCTGCTGGAGGTTGACCGGCAGGTGCTCACGCTGCAACACCAGGTAGAGGAGATGCGCGCGCAGCAGAAACAGCTCTCGAAGCGCGTGCAGCAGGCGGGGAAGGACAAGGACCTGCGCGACACGCTTATCGTCGAGGGCAAGCAGCTTTCGGAGCAGATCAAGGAGCTGGAGCCGCGCCTGAGCGCGCTGACGGAGGAGCGGCAGCAGTTGCTCTACCTGGTGCCCAACATCCCCGATCCGAACGCGCCCATCGGCAAAGACGAGAGCGATAACGTGCCGGTCAAGTACTGGGGCGACCTGCCGACATTCGACTTCGAGCCGCTCGATCACTATAGCCTGATGCAGAGGCACAACATGGTGGATATCGAGCGCGCCGTGAAGGTCGCGGGCGCCCGCAGCTACGCCCTCAAGGGCGATGGCGCGCGCCTGGAGATGGCGCTGATGCATTTCGCCATGGAGCGCCTGGCCCAGAAGGGCTTCACACCTATGATCGTGCCGGCAATGGCGCGCGACTTCAGCTTCGTGGGCAGCGGACAATTCCCCAAGGGGCGCGACCAGGTCTACGAGGTGGAGGGCGAGGATCTGTTCCTGGTGGGTACGGCTGAAGTCTCGATCACTGGCATGTACAAGGACGAGATCCTGAACCTGAGCGAGCTGCCCCTGACCTTCGTGGGCTTCTGTCCATGCTTCCGCAAAGAGGCGGGCACGTATGGCAAGGACACGCGCGGCGTCTTCCGCATCCACCAGTTCAACAAGATCGAGCAATATGTCATCTGCAAAGCCTCGCACGAAGAGTCGGTCCACTGGTACCGGCACCTGCTGGCCAACTCGGAGGAGCTGGTGCAGGCCCTGGAGCTGCCGTACCGCGTCGTTAGCGTCTGCACAGGCGACATGGGCGACGGCAAGGTCGAGATGTCGGACATCGAGTGCTGGGTACCCAGCGAGGGCCGCTACCGGGAGACGCACTCGTGCTCGTACTTCCACGACTGGCAGGCCCGGCGCGCGAACATCCGCTACCGCGACGAAGACGGCAAGGTGAAGTTTGTCCATACACTCAACAACACCGCCCTGGCGTCGCCGCGCATCATCCTGCCCCTGCTGGAGACGCACCAGCAGCGCAACGGCTCGGTGCGCATCCCGGCCGCCCTCCAACCATACATGGGCGGCCAGGAGTATATCGGCGTGCGCTAGGCCCTTATGATGATGCATAATGGTAGGTAGGACGAATAATAGGACGGACGATCTCCCTCCCGCGTAGGGACCGGGGCGCCGCTGGCCTGCGCCCCGGTCCCTACGCGGGAGGGAATATGATTCATCACGTCCGCCTCTGAGGATAAAGGAGCACAACCTGGAACCGATCAATCTCAGCGAATACGAAACGTTGGCCCAGGGGCGACTGGAACCGGCGGTC
>JBDTHH010000373.1:0-4745 GCA_039937055.1 Ktedonobacteraceae bacterium
GTGCCTCTTCAGGGGTAATATTCATGGGTGTCTGCCTTTTTTCTGAGAGCTTTTTCACGACAGAGAATGCTGCCGCTGACTGGCACTTTTCTGCGAAACCGGCTTTCCAGTCAAGAAGCGGTCCGGACGCAAGCCTTGTCGGCGGGCAAGGGGAGCCGAAGCCACTCCCGTCCGCGTAGGGACGCGGCAAGCCAGGTCCCTACGCGGGACGGGGCCTTCTCGTCCGTTCTATGAAGCTTGACAGAGTACTAGTGACGCGTGTGCCAGCCAGCAGATCGTGGATGCCGCGCTGGCCACCGGTAAACAGGGGAGTCAGCAGGTAAATGCAGGTCAAAACATCAGCGATAATCAGGAAGCTCCACCACCAGATCAACGAAGGCGGCAATTGGCCTAACGGGGTTAAGCCAGCGGAAGATGGCGCTAAGAAACCGATGTGAACGAAGTTCCAGGGAATGAGCTTGAGGAAATTGCGCAGCATCGCGTGCGCCAAGCTGGGGCGTTTGCCGTGCAGATCAGTGACGCGCAAGCCCAGCAAGCGTTTGCCGAGAGTGGCCTGCCAGGGGCTGGCTTCGGCAAGAGAGAAGTACAGCCAGGTGGGAAGGACAACGCTGAAGACGATCCAGGCCTCGACAGCGGCCCAGGTACGCAGGTTGTTCCACCAGGCCCCCTGTGTCAACAGCCAGGTAAGACCCTGGAACAGGACAATAGTCACGAAGAATGCAAGCAGACAATCGATGGCATACGCTGTACAGCGACGCAAGAAGAGAAGAGCAGTCGTCTTTTTTGTTAATACCAGGCTCATAGCATACCTCCAATTTCTATATCACAGAGTACTCTGCAATATAGAGTACTCTATCACAAGAAAATGAAGTTGTCAAATGGGGGGTGAAATTGGGTAAGTTCTTGGATAAGTACGAAGAGGAGTTACGACAGATATCGGGATATGACAGAACAAAACGTAGGGGCGTGGTTTACAAGCTATCTTTTACCCACATTTTTCTAGCCATACTATTAAGTGGAGGAAAAGGCCCCTCCAAAAAATTCGAGAGGTGTCTATGATCTGCAAAAAACCATAGGAACGGATCGAGCGGTATAAAGGGTGCATCGCGGGAAGGCAATCCATGCCCTTTACACCGCTTTATCATATAATACCCGTTTTGCAGATCACCTATAATTTGATAGGGACACACTAGAAAGATGTGGGTAAAAGACAGGGCCAGCGGCGCCCTGCATGCCTACGTGCTCCTTTCTTTCGTGTACTTCCCATTCGCCCGATCTTTTGCTATACTTGTTCCGCATTTACATTATTTAGAAGGAACTGCCGTGGCCACCAATTTTAGCGATCTGGCGGACAGGCTGTGGGGCGCCGCCGATAAGTTGCGCGCCAATACGCACCTGCGGGCCTCCGAGTACTCTGTGCCTGTGCTCGGTCTGATCTTCCTCAAGTTCGCGGACCAGAAATTCGCCGTTGTTGACCGCTTGCTGCAAGAGCGTATACGCCAGTCGGAGGGGCGCATGACGCTGAGTCCGGCGCGCTACAAGGCCGAGGGCGCGATCTACCTCGATGGGCAGGCGCGCTTTGACTACCTGCGCACCTTGACCGTGCAGGTGGATACGGCGCTCAACACTGCCATGAAGCTGATCGAGCGCGACAATCCTGAGAGCCTGGGGGGCGCGCTGCCGACCAATGGCTATAGCGCGCTCGACAACAGCACGCTCAGAGGCCTGCTGGCGACGTTCGCTGGCGTGCCGCTCAATGTCGAGGGCGATCTCTTCGGCAAGATCTACGAGTATTTCCTGGGCAAGTTCGCGCTGGCGGAGGGGCAGCGCGGCGGCGAGTTCTTCACGCCCACCTCCATTGTGAAGCTGATCGTCGAGATCATCGAGCCGTACCACGGGCTGATCTTCGATCCGGCCTGCGGCTCCGGCGGCATGTTTGTGCAGAGCGCGCAGTTTGTGCAGCGGCACCGGCTTGAACCCAATCAGGAGTTCTCGCTCTACGGGCAGGAGAAGTCGCTGGAAACCGTGCGGCTCTGCAAGATGAACCTGGCGGTGCATGGCCTCTCCGGCGAGGTGCAGAGCGCCAATAGCTACTACGAGGACCCGTACAAGAGCAGCGGCAGGTTCGACTTTGTGATGGCCAATCCTCCGTTCAATGTCGATGGCGTGGACAAATCGCGCCTGCTCGACCCCAAGCAGCGCTTCCCCTTCGATCCGCCGCGCACCGATAACGGCAACTACCTGTGGATTCAGCTCTTCTACAGCGCGCTTAAAGAGAGCGGTCGCGCGGGCTTCGTCATGCCCAACTCGGCCAGTGACGCGCGCTCATCCGAGCAGGAGATTCGCCGCAAGATCATCCAGCAGCGCGTGGTGGACGTGATGGTCTCCGTCGGCTCCAATTTCTTCTTCACGGTGACCCTGCCCTGCACACTGTGGTTTTTTGACAAGGGCAAGCGTGCCAGCCAGCGCGCCGACAAGGTGCTCTTCATCGACGCGCGCCACATCTACCAGCAGATCGACCGCGCTCACCGCGAGTTCACGCCGGAGCAGATCGAGTTCCTGGCCAACATCGTGCGCCTCTATCGCGACCAGACCCCCGAAAGCGAGCAGGGCAGTAGCGCGCTGATGCAGGAACACTTCCCCGATGGCGTCTACGCCGACATCCCCGGCCTATGCAAAGTCGCCACCCTCGCCGAGATCGAGGCCCAGGGCTGGAGCCTCAACCCCGGCCGCTATGTAGGCGTGGCCGAGCGCGCCGCCGTCGATTTCGACTTCAAGGAGAAGCTGGAGGAGCTGCACGAGGAACTGACACGGCTCAACGGCGAGGCCCATGAGTTGGAAGAGAAGATTGATGGGAATATGGTGCGGCTGCTAGAGGAGATGGAGGATTAGATGCAAGACCATCAGGAGTGGAAACGTTGCCTTTTAGGTGATGTAATTACGCTACAAAGAGGCTATGACCTTCCAGAAAGAGAGCGCCAATATGGGAATGTTCCTATAGTCTCCTCCTCAGGAGTAACAGGACATCACAACTCTGCCAAAGTAAAGGGTCCGGGAGTCGTTACCGGTCGCTACGGTACTTTGGGCGAAGTTTTTTACATTGAAGAGAATTTTTGGCCGCTTAATACGACTTTATTTGTGCGAGATTTTAAAGGAAATAGCCCGTTATTTATCAGCTATTTCCTGAGGACACTTAACTTAGCGCATCAGAATGGTGCAGGGGCTGTTCCAGGAGTCAATAGGAATGCACTTCATCTATTACCTGTTCGTGTACCGTCTCTCTCTATTCAGCGCACCATCGCCACCATCCTCTCCGCCTACGACGACCTGATCGAGAACAACACGCGCCGCATCGCCATCCTGGAAGAGATGGCGCAGATGCTCTACCAGGAGTGGTTCGTCAAGTTCCGCTTCCCAGGGCATGAGCAGGCGACGATGGTGGAGTCAGAGATGGGGATGATACCGGAGGGGTGGGAATTTCTTAAATTAGGTGATGTTATTGAACTTGCTTATGGGAAAGCATTAAAGGCTGATACCAGGCTGCCTGGCAATATCCCAGTCTACGGTTCGGCGGGAATAGTAGGCTACCATCAGGAAAAACTAGTTGATGGTCCAGGTATTATCGTTGGTCGTAAAGGTAATGTTGGCAGTGTGTTTTGGGCAAACAGTGACTTCTATCCTATCGATACTGTATTTTATGTGCGGACTGAACTATCCCTTTACTACATCTATTACAATCTTCGTCAACAGCACTTTATCAACAATGATGCAGCCGTACCCGGCCTAAGCCGGCATCAGGCCTACTCGCTGCCTTTCATACGACCATCAGATACACTTCTACGGAGTTTTGAGGATTTTGTGAAACCTGTGTTCTTCCTAAAGACAAATCTGATACAGAGAGGCTCCATCCTCCGTCGTACTCGTGACCGCCTACTTCCCAAACTCATCTCCGGCGAGATCGACGTATCGTCCTGGGTCGAGGGAGGTGGAGAGGCGGCGGCACTGGAGCTGGCGGGCAGCGTCGCGGGTGGGGCGGACGTGTATGAACGCGGCAGGCAGGTGCGCAGGGTGGCGGAGTCGGGGCCGGTGGCGCCGATTGATAAGGAGGGCATGGGGTGGGAGTCTTTGTGGGAGTGAGGTACAGTTTTTTGTCAGGTGGGACGATAATGGTAATGTGAGCCTACGCCCCAAACGTCCTGAAAAACAGCTTGCAAGGTGCCTTTATTAGACAAGAGAGCCGGTAATATGCTATTCTTCTCTAAGCAAATTGATTGCTTGTACCTGCTGTTGTGCTTAAGAAAACGCAGGTTTTTCTATTATCCGCTATCGGAGAGGCATATTACATGCATGGGTTGATCTTCGTGACCTGGGAAAAGTATCTTTCTGAGCGTTTTGGGGAAGCTGTGCTTAGTAAGTATCGAGCCGCTCAGAGCGGACGGGCGGTGTCACAGGCGCCTTTATTAGCCAGCCAGATCTATGATGACGCCACATTAGTGGCTGGTGTGGGCCTCGCCTCACAACTGACAGGCTTGCCTGCCGAGGTGTTGTTGCGCGAGTATGGTCAGTATTTTCAGATGAACGGCTTGACCAGCCATTTTTGTTCCTACGTCGTGAATCAATTTCAGAGTGGACGCGATCTCTTGTTAGCCATGAGCGCGGTTCACTCCCAGTTGCACAATGTGCATAGCGGCGTAACCCCTCCTCTTTTCAAATATGAGCTTCCGGCCAACAATCCACGCGGGCTG
>JBDTHH010000374.1:0-3407 GCA_039937055.1 Ktedonobacteraceae bacterium
GTTCTTTGCTGTGATTCCGGCATACCCTTTTTCTCCTTCATACATACAATTATACCTATTTAATATGTGGAAGATTGTCCCCCTATTATGTTGAGTATAAACATTTCCTGAAGAGAGGACATCACCCGGCAGGGTAAAAAATCATTGCCCTAAAGGGCAATGAGCGCCGAAGCGGTGCCTCTATAAGGCGATCTGCGCGCCCATGGACAGTGGCATTATTGAGCGCCTCCTGTGTAATGCGATAGCAGGCCAGTTCCAGCGCGGGTGGAAAATGCGCGCGCCTGGCGATGTCGCTGGCATGGAAGGTCGCGCCTCCGGGTTCGCTACCGATGCCCTGGCCGGGACGTCACGCGGCCGCCAGCACGGACAACGCCACGGACAACGGCTGCCCGCCCAGCGCGTCGCTGCGCAGCGCCAGGATCGATGTGCGTGCCTGGTGCAGGTGCTCACCGGCCAGCGTGCGCGCGCGTTCCATATGCTGGCGCGCTAGCTCTGGCCGCTCAGGAAAGACCGCGCCGCCTGTCTCCAGCAGCATCTTGATGGCCGCCAGCCCCTGGGCCAGCGTGTCGTGTATTTCGCGCGCCACCCTGGTCCGCTCACGAATCGTAGCCAGCTCCTCGGCGCGCACAGCATAGGCACGCAACTGCCCCTGCACTTCAGTCAATTCCTTGATCAGTTCCTCGCTGCGCAGGCGGGCCGCGCGCTCCTCAACGCCCAGACCTGTAAAGACCTGCACGAAAATAAGGCCCGCCAGCCAGAAACCAACCAGCACTTCCAGCAACGAGACCCCAACAGAAATGGCGATCAGCCCAAGCACTACCCAGGCATGAAAGGTCGCGCTGCCCCCGCGCAATGCGCGCAAGAGAGCTACATACCCATCCTCTAGCCGCTTCCTGACAGTGAAATATGCGTTCTGTGTGCTGTCCACGATGCTCCGTTTTTCACCCTGCACTGGTGAGGCAAGCTACGTTGGTTGACACGTCATAGGACGAGATGCCACACGTACGGTTACAGGGCGACCGCAAGGGATCGCCCCTACATCTCCATTCCCCGATGGACCAACACATGGGATGGAACAGGATGCCCAGCACGCCGACGCCGATGGTCTGTTCATCTGGCCGGATATGTAGGGGCGATCCCTTGCGGTCGCCCTGTTCCAACCACGCGCGTCATGCCATGCTACGCGCACCCTGTGACCATGTTGCCACTTGCCCATGTTTCCTTCCCCTGGGACGGTTCGATCATGATTGCGTATCAACGCATGTACGTTGTCGGCGGGCAAAAGGAGCCAAATCCATCGCCTATACACGGATGATGTCCAATTTTCAGATCGCCAGGCCACCTGCACCCCTGCTCTGCCTATTGTAGAGCAACGAAGCGATTTTTGCTCGTTATCGCACCCGTTCTGGAAGAAAGTACCTTCCAGGAGATGCAGCTATACCTCTTTTTCGTTGTTCCTCATCTACAATACGAACCTTGCACGGCGAAGTTGCGGACAGAACCATAGAGTGTCGATACATAGAACTGGGCACCCCCAGAACCGCTTAGGGGCAAGAGCAAAGATTTTCCCCTGCTTGTGTTTGGTGCTACATTCATACTGGAAGCAGGCGGTGAAAAAGCAAAATCTTGAGCGTGCCGAAAGAGGAGCGTTATGCAGAAAAAAATATTAGTCGTTGATGACGATACAGAGACGTTAGAGGCCATTCAGGTCGCCCTGGAAATGGAAGGCTATGCTGTCAAAACCAGCATCAGTGGAGAGTGTTTTCAGCACCTCAATGGGTATTTACCCGACCTGATCCTGCTTGACATCCTGCTCTCAGGCGAGGATGGGCGCGAGATCTGTATGAGACTGAAGCAACACAAGGAGACCAGGGATATTCCTATCGTCTTATATTCCGCTCATATCAGCGGAGATATCATTACCTATTTGTCAGGCGCCAATACGTTTCTGGCGAAACCCTTTGAACTGGACGAGTTGATCGCGATCGCGGCCCGTTATACGACATCCACTCCGCGACCCGCGCCTGCCGAACCGGTGTTTTCAGAAAGCGCACGGGAGGAATAAGCATGCAGGCACCCTTCCGAATCCGTGATCATAAAAAATCTGGGTGTGCTGAAAGAGGAGTACTATGCAGAAGAAAGTATTAGTCGTTGATGATGATAAAGAGATGCTGGAGGCCATCCAGGTAAACCTGGAAACGGAAGGATACATTGTCCAAACCAGCGTCAATGGGGACTGTTTTCAGCACCTGGATGGGGCTTTACCGGACCTGATCCTACTAGACATCGTGTTCCCAGGCGAAGATGGACGCGATATTTGCCGACAACTCAAACAGCGCGAGGAGACCAGGGATATTCCTATCGTCTTATATTCCGCTCATTTTAGCGGAGATATCATTAGCTATTTGTCAGGCGCCAGTACGTTTTTAGCGAAACCCTTTGAGATGCACGATTTGATCGCGATCACGGCCCGCTATACAACATCCGCTCAGTCCCATGCCCCTTCACTACCTGACAAAGCAGCGCTTTCAGAATCCGTAAAGGAGGAATGAGCATGCATACCCTCCTGAATACGTGACCAGAGAAAAACCATGAGCGAGCTGAAAGAGAGAAGAGCATGATCCAGCTTCCAAAGAAGAGAGGCAGAGCAGGTACAGGAGCAGCACATATAGACGACAAAGCATTTTTACGCGGGAGCCTGGCCATCATGGGGGTGGCAGCGTTGTTTGTCTTCTCGATAAAAGTAGCGCCTCTCCTCTTCAACAGTTATAATTTTCAGCCGCATGGCATGTGTTATCTCTGGCAGCCCAACCTCGTTACGCTGCACGTCGGCTCTGACGCGTTGATCGGTCTGGCCTACGTCTCCATTTCGGCTACGCTGGCGTACCTTGTCTATAAAACGCGTCACGATATCCCGTTTCAATGGGTGTTCATCGCCTTCGGTATTTTTATCATTGCCTGCGCATGCACGCACTTTCTCGAAATCTGGACGCTGTGGAACGCCACCTACTGGCTATCGGGGAGCGTGAAATTGATCACCGCCGTCGCATCGGTCGCCACAGCGATAGCACTGCCGCTACTGCTCCCAAAGGTCTACGCGATCGTCGAGGTGGCCAAAGCCTCCAACGAACGCAAACAGCAACTGGAGAACGCCCATCAAGAGCTTGAAATCCTCTACGCAAAGAGCAAAGAGCTTGATGAACTCAAGGCTAACTTTTTTGCGAATGTCAGCCATGAATTGCGCACTCCCCTGACCTTGATTCTCGGACCGATCCGCAACCTGCTCACCGAGGAACAACTCACGAGCAAGCAGGAAAGGAATCTGGCGATAGCCGAACGCAATGCCCTTATTCTGCTCAGGTACGTCAACGATCTACTCGATATCAGCAAGATAGAAGCGGGCCATA
>JBDTHH010000375.1:0-3795 GCA_039937055.1 Ktedonobacteraceae bacterium
GATAGATTTTCTCCGCTCTGCATTGTCCCTGTCATATTGAATCCATTTCTCAATGGACCAATCCTCGACTAATTCTATTCTTTCACTGGCCCATTGGCAATATTCAAGAGAGGTATCACAGCCCTTCCAATTTCTCTTGAGTTGCTCTGCCACAACAGCGGTGGTACCCGATCCAAGGAATGGATCAATCACCAGAGCTCCTGGGTCGGATGAAGCAAGCACAAATTTTCTTAAGAGTTCCTCCGGTTTTTGTGTTGGATGAGGCGTCTTTTCGTGCATGCCATTGCATGTTGTAGGTATCTCTAGCACATCCCTTGGCTTGGCTCCGCCAGGATGCGGCTGCCAGAGATGCTCTTTGTTGCTGCCCTTCCCGTACTGGCTCGTCTCAGCCTGGGGATGTTCAGGGTATTTTAGTGTGTGGTTCCCATAGGGGATGCGTATATTGTCGGTGTTAAAAGTGAACTTTCGTGTCTTTCTGAAATGCAGGATGCTTTCATGGGAGCGGCCCCAGTCGTTTCCCAGGTTGGCCTTGTTTTTGTAGTGCCATACGAGCCAGTGACAACCCTGAAAATAACGCGATGCTGGCAGCTTAAGGTCAGCGAGTATTTCAGAGAAGCCACAGATATAGAGCGTACCCGTTGGTTTTAGCACTCTGGCTGCCTGTTCTATCCACTCAAGAGACCAGTCAACATATGCCTGCTGAGACTCGAATGTGTCCCATTCGGCTTTTTTGATGTTATATGGTGGATCGGCAAAAATGAGGTCAACAGAGCCGCTCTCCAGGGAATGCAACCAGGATATGGCATCTCCTATCCAGAGTTCACCGCGTGGGTGAGAATAGAACAGACGTGGCACTTCTGATTTCAATTGATTGGGTTCTATGGGTGAATATGTTCCCTTAAGCATAAGTTGATCGAAGAATCTGGGTAATTCCTTGTTACGAGCGTACTCGGCTGGCGATTTTCTTGCTTCTACCATGACCACGTTCCCCCTTATCGCGCTATGTAGTGATATGGCCTAAGTGTACCATACCAGTAGCGTTTCAGGTAGCTGCTAGAACTTCTGGCCTATTCCCTCCACACCCACTCCACCTCATGCGCCTCCGTCAAGTCCGGCACATCCAGCTTCCTCATCAGTCGCATAATCACCTCCTGGGGGACAGACTCCGCGCGGGCGGCGTTCTGGCCTGTCAGCACAGCGAAGGGCGCGTCGATGTAGACGATGCGAATGCTGGCATGGTACGCGGCAAAGAGGTCGATCAATTGCTGGCGCAGCATTTTTGTGGTGTTGGTCGCATTCCAGGCGAATGGTCGGCGTTGTCGCAGCAGTTCGCGTGCGCGCTCCCTGGCTGCCTGGACAACATGGCCCTGGGCGTCTGTGGGCGCGATCTTCAGTTCCCGGCGTAGCTGGTCCAGCGAGATCACAGGCCAGCCCGGTAGCTGTTTTTTGAGCCAGTGATCTTTGCCTGCACCCGGCAGGCCCGACAGCATCACGACTTCAAACTGCGTATCGTCGTAGGCCTGGTAAGCGGGCGAGGCGTTTTCGCTGCGAAAATACATGAAACGGCTGTGAGGCGTAGCGAACTGCCTGGGTCCGTCGTAGCACCCCTGCTCTTTACAGAACTCACGAAAGAGCGCGATGCGCGCCAGCAGTTCGTCCCTGTCCTGGCAGACTCGGCCGCGCACATCGGCCTCCGCCAGCAGCGCCACTCTATCCAGGCGCACCACCTGGCTGGCCGCGATCACTGCCCGCGCCGCATCTGGCTTATCCAGGAACCAGAGAGGCAGACCATGAAAGCGCACGAGCCTGGCAATGGCTTCGCGGCAGGGGAACGGCACCGGCTCCGCAAAATCAAGCCCCTCCCAGAGCAACTGGCGCGCCAGCTTTTCGCCTGTGCGCGCGTGATTCTTCGAGGTAATACGTCCACCCTCCTCGATCTTGGTGCAGACTGGCTTGGCGACATCGTGTAGCAATGCTGCCGCGAACATGCTGGCGCGCTCCCCCGGCGGCAGCGCGCGCCATGCGTCCAGCGCGACCAGGGCCTCGGCCACCATGCGCGTATGGATCAGCACGTCGCCTTCCGCGTGATACTGGGCTTCCTGTGGCACGCCCGCCAGCGCCGCAATCCAGGCAAAACGCGCTTGCATGCTTTCCCAATTCACGGTCCAGTGCGGTGGCTCAGGACAAAATGGGAAGGTCCAGTTCTCAAATGGAGTTTGTTCTCCATCTATGATATTCATATAGCCACCTATTCTCCGAAGAGGTCGGTGCCCGGCTTCAGGCCATTTGGTACGATGGGGTGGTCCAGCCAGTGGCTGTGCGAGTCAAAGACGGTCTGCAGGAAGCCAGCTCGCACATACTTATAGCGTTCTGTGACGCGGCCCTCTTCTTCCACCTTGATGTACAGTCCCTCCATCAGCATACTGGCATCGGTTTCCCTGAT
This sequence comes from Ktedonobacteraceae bacterium, assembly GCA_039937055.1. Taxonomy (GTDB): domain Bacteria; phylum Chloroflexota; class Ktedonobacteria; order Ktedonobacterales; family Ktedonobacteraceae; genus JALYTT01. Next base: position 2,444 of record JBDTHH010000375.1, read on the forward strand.
GACCTGCTCGCTATCCAGTCCGCGTTTCTGGCAGGCCTGGCGCAGGCGTTGCAGGTGGTCAGCGGCGATGAAGTGCGAAGGACCAAGCATCCCTATGAGTGCCTGCAACGAGGGTATCTGCCCTTCGTACAGCACATACACCGGCGAGATGAATGGCAGCCGTTGCAGAAAATCCCTGCGTCGCCCGGTGCTGAGGAAGTATGCGCCAGCTTTGTCGTAGATATCAAACTCCAGGAAGTAGTGGGGCAGGTCGGTGTAATACACCGTGTGTTTGGCATAGAGCCACTCGCCATACATCACGTAGCGGTCCGCCAGCGCCTCCCACAGGTCCATCGTGTAGCGCGCGGCCCAGGTTTTGAAGAGGTGAAACTGTCTTTCGCGCTCGCCGCCGACCAGGTAATGGCCCCGGCTCTGCAATAAAAGCTGGCCGGCCTCTGTAAAGCTCAGCGCGCAGTTGGCGCCATCCATCTTTTCTTCGACGACCAGGTGCCGCCCGGCGATCTGCTCAAAGGGAACGACAGCCAGGTCTTCATCGCCCTTTTGCAAACCAGAGCCTGCGATATGCTGGGTGCGTGGATACTTATAGATGTCGGCCATCAGGCAGCTACCTTTGCTACTACAATCATGTGGTTGGGGACAAAATCAAATTTCACACGCGTAACCCCCTGCTCCGCCAGCTTGTTTTGCAAGGTATGCTGGTTGAAGAGGTGAATATGTTCCGGGTTGTTATCCTCTTTGGAGGGAACCGAAAAGATGACCCATCTCCTGGCCACCCGGCACACCTGGGAGAGGGCGCGTGTGGTAGCGGGAATGTGTTCGAGCACTTCAAGCATCGTGACCACATCAAAAGAGCGGTCGGGAAAGGCCATCGTAGTTACATCTCCCAGGATGGCGGAGAGGTGTCCTATACCCCCGCGTTGAACTGCCAGCATGTCCTCCACGCGGTGTGGCAGGATATCCAGGCTGGTAACTGGCAATGTGGGAAATTCATTGATGAGCGGCCACAGGAACGCGCCTCGCCCGCTGCCAATGTCCAGCAGGTTTGCCGGTTGAAGTCCCTTCAAGATACCCAGCACGTTCCTGACGCGTGCCAGTTCCATGGTATCCTTGAACTTGTGCAGGCGCAACCCATATGCCGTACCGAGCTGTATCAGCTCCTGTACTTCCTCGCCGGAGAGTGTCTCAAGCGGTGTAGTGAAGAGCGCCTGGTGGGTTTCATAGCTGTCAGTATGTGCCAGTTTGCCGCGCACGAAAGCTGCGACGAGGGACTGGAAGTAGTTCTGCTCATGCATTCAGAAACCCATCGAGATAGCAGCAATGGCGTAACCAGGCGCACTCACCGCGTAGATCCA
>JBDTHH010000376.1:0-12245 GCA_039937055.1 Ktedonobacteraceae bacterium
GTCGGAGCATTCTTTGAGCAGTTCGTCGATCAATTCTGGTCGGATGGTCATGTGGTAGTTCCCTTTCTATCTTCTTCTTCATCCCTTGCTTGTGTTGACTACTTACACAAAATATTTTACACCCTCCTCTGAGGATATGACAGCTAGCTTTAAGCAGCTATCAGCATATCTCGGCACATTTGAAGATCGTTTTGATACAGTTGAGAAAGATATCAGCAATATCAAAGGAGATATCAGCAGTATCAAAGGAGATATCACCCATATCAGAGCGACGATGGCAACCAAAGAGGATATTGCCATTATGCAAGGGAATACTGCCACTATGCAAAGGAATATTGTCGCTGTGCAAGGAGATATCAGCACTATCAAAGCGGGAATGGCGACCAAAGAGGATATTGTCAATATTCAACAGAGTATACTACTCCTTGTTACTCAAATTCTCGAACGTCTACCTAAGAATGAAAAGTAAAAGATACTAAGAGGCGGTTGAGAAGTCGGCTCGTGGGAGGGAAAAGAAGGGGTAGGTGTTTCTCGATCCACGCAGGGGCTTATGGTGTGCCATAAGCCCCTGCGTGGATCGAGGGAGATCTTATATCTCTGAGATTGGCATCAGCGAGCGCTCAACGCTAGTCCCACGCCCCAATCTTCACATAGCCTCTGAGCAGGTCACGGGCGATGATGAAGTGCTGGATCTCGTCTGTGCCCTCGTAGATACGGGTCACGCGCACGTCACGATACCAGCGCTCGATGGGCATTTCGCGCGTGTAGCCCATGCCACCGTGGATCTGCATGACGCGATCAACAACGCGGTTGACCATGCCGGCGCCGTACAGTTTGGCGATGCTGGCCTCGTGGCGGTTGTCTAGCCCTTGATCGGTTTTCCAGGCGGCGTGGAGTGCCAGCCACTTGGTGGCCTGGATCTCCACCTGGGAGTCGGCGATCATCCATTGGATGGCCTGGCGGTCGGCGATGGGTTTGCCGAAGGTGACGCGCTGGTTGGCATAGTCTACCGCCATCTGCAACAGGCGTTCGGCGGTCCCAACGGAGCGTGAGGCGATCAGCCAGCGGCCCTGGCCGATCCATTGCATGCCCAGCGAGAAGCCATACCCTACCTCGCCCAACACATGGTCTTCGGGGACGCGCACATTATCGAAGAAGAGTTCCCCTGGCGACCAGCCGCCCATGGTGGGGACCGGGCGCGATGTCCAGCCCATGGAGCGGTCCACCAGGAAGCAGGTGACGCCACCCTTCTGCGGCGGCTTGTTGCGGTCGGTGACGGCAAAGACCATAGCGAAATCGGCCTCGTTGCCACCGGTGATAAAGACTTTCTGCCCGTTGATGACCCAATCGCCGCCATCCTTGACGGCGGTTGCGCGGATCGCAGAGGGATCGGAGCCGGCCCCCGGCTCAGTCAGCGCGAAGCAAGAATGCCGTTTGCCTTCGATGGTGGGTACGAGATACTCGGCCTTCTGCTGTTCGTTAGCCAGGTACAGGATGTTATCGGCGCTACCTCCAAAGGCGAAGGGCACAAGCGTGCGTCCTATTTCCATAGCGATGAGGCCCGACATCACCGCGCCCAGGTTCGCACCGCCGTATTCTTCAGGAGTATTGATGCCCCAGAAGCCCATATCTTTGGCCTTTTGTTGCAAGGCACCATAGTGTTCTGGCTCAAGCCCGCTAGGAAACTTCCCTTCGTTACGCAGCACTTCGTTTTCAAGGGGAACTAGTTCGCGCGTCACAAATTGGCGCACGGTCTGCTGTATCATCTTCTGTTCATCTGAGAGGGCAAAATCCACGCTGACCTCCTATGTATCTATCGGATGAGACGATCATGAGCAAATTATATCACCTTGAGTAACGTGTACGCTTGCCCGAACCTCCGCCCGAACCTCTATAATGCCTGTGTGATATACTGAGCATAAGCACCAGTTCATGACAACACCTGCTTTGTGGCGGAAAGGAACAGTATACATTGATGGAAAACCAGCAGAATGTAGCGCTGCCTCCCAACTATTTTTACCATCGCCTGCCTAACGGCCTGGAGATGGTCGGGCAATATATGCCGAGTTTGCGTTCGATCACCTTTGGCTTTCAGTTTGACGCGGCCGTCATCCACGAGCCTGAGGGAAAGCAAGGGTTGGCGCACCTGTTTGAATATATGCTCTTTCAGGGCACAAAGAAGCATAATGCGCGCGCGCTGAACGAGGCGTTTGAGTCGCTGGGCGCACGCAAGGGTACCAGCACCGGTCTGGAGACGGCCCAGGTCTGGGCGCAGATCGTCAATACCAAATTCGATGCCACGCTCGACCTCATTCACGAGATCTTGCTCACGCCCACCCTGCCGCGCACAGAATTGGAGCAGATGCGCAATATCGTGCTCCAGGAGATACGCCGCCGCGACGATGAGCCGATGAGCCGGATCTTCGACCTGGCGCGCGCCACGTTTTACCAGGGCTCGGCCCTCGGCCGCCTGGCCCTGGGTACAAAGGAGAGCGTAAGTGACTTGCAGCAGTCGGAGTTGCGCGACTTCTGGACGGCGGGCTACCAGCCAGGCAACGCGCTCTTCGCCATCGCCGGCAACTTCGATTGGGAGCATGTGGTCAAGCGGATGGAGACCCTGTTTGGAGATTGGAGCGGGCAGTCCACACCCTCGCCAGAACAGCATCCTATGCCCACGAGTGCTGTTGTGCTAGAGCACCAGGAGGGCAAGCAGGAGCATCTTGGCCTGATCTACCCATTCCCCAACTATACCGACCCCGACTACTACGCGGCAATGGTGATCGCCGAGGCGCTGGGTGGAAACATGGCCTCGCGTCTCTTCGTCGAGGTGCGCGAGAAACGCGGCCTCGTCTATGGTGTATCGGCTGGACTTGCTAGCAACAAAGCGATTGGCGCTATGCGCATCTACGCCGGTACAACGCCGGAGCAGGGTCGCGAATGCCTGCAAGTCATAGTACACGAGCTGCGCAAGTTAACCGAGGAGGGGCTGAACGCCGACGAGATAGAGCGCGCCCGCGTGCAGCTCAAGAGCGAGAACATCATGCGTAGCGAAGGCTCTGGCGCGCGTATGGGCGCCCTCACGCGCTCCTGGTGGTACGAGCGCAAGCTGCGCACCATCCAGGAGGTCAAGGAGTCCATCGACGCCGTCACGAACGAGCAGATCGTGCGCGTCCTGCAGCGCTTCTCGCCACTCAACCCGCTGACCGTGGCCGCTATCGGGCCGCTGGAGCGTGATGAACTGGTGGGGGATACGCTGTAAGACAGAGAGAGGAAAGATGGCGGGGATAGGTAACCTGGGAGGAGTGAAGGCGCTAGCAGGTTCCCTATCCCCGCTCTCTTTCTTGTAGTACTTAGGTCCGGCAAACATGCCGATTGCTCTCCTCAGTAGTTATACACAACAATAGCTTCTGAGAAGGGAGAGCCTCTCTCTATGCATCAATGGTGGAAAATAGGACGAGAGTTCCTGGAGACACTGCGCACTCCCCTGGGTATCACAGCCAGTAGCGCTGGAGAGCATTTTCACGCGATCTTTGGACGCGACTCGCTCTGGACAGTCATCCTGATGCTCGAAGCGGCGCAACTGCGACCGGAAGATCGGGAGTATCAGGCCTGGGTACATGATATAGCGTCTACTATCTTACGAGGCATGGCTTATCTTCAGGGCCGGGTGGAGAATGACTACAACGAGGAACAGCCGGGCAAGATTGTACACGAATACTGGGACCCCGTTCCCGGACATCTCCTACGCGGGGATTGGCCACTGGTCGATGGGCGCTACTATGGCACCCTGGATGCCACATTCCTGTACCTTATCAGCATACACCGCTTCTATGAGGTATTTAGGGATAGAGAACTGCTGGACGAGTTATGGTCTAGCGCGGAGGCCGCTCTGCAATGGGCGTTGTGGTATTCGGATGAAGATAACGATGGGCTGGTCGAGTACAAGAGACGCAACCCCGACGAACTTGGCTTAAGCAACCATATATGGAAGGATAGCGGAGACTCGGTGCTGCTCCCCGGTGACCTGGCGGTAGAGCATCCTATCGCCTGGATTGAGGTCCAGGGCTATGCCCTCGCGGCCTACGCCTGTATGCGCGCCCTCTACGAGGCACGGGATGAGTTGACGCCAGACATTGCTAACCAGTTCGATCAGCGGACAGACGCGCTCTCCAAAGGCTTGCAGCGCTTCTGGATGGAGGACGAGCATTGCTTTACGATTGCTTTAGACAAGCACAAAGAGATGGTGAAGGCCGTCTCCTCCAATACAGGTCACCTGCTTTGGAGTAAGGCCGTTGACGAAGAGCAGGCGCGCAGGATTAGCGCGCGCCTCTCGCGGTCGGATATCTTGACGGATTGGGGGTTGCGTACTTTATCGCAGCACTGCTACTATTATAATCCTTTGACGTACCACCGGGGAACCATCTGGCCCTTCGATAACGCGATCACCACTATCGGCCTGCGCCAGTATGGCTACGAGGCCGAGGCGCGCCGCCTGGCCACGTCCATCATGCGTGCTATCAACGCTTTTATGCTACCGATGGAACTCTACTGCGTAATTCCCGCTGGCTGGATTCGTGAGCCGCTCATCGAACGCGATTGGCTGCTCGCCGATTACCCGCATTCGTGCTCAGTGCAGGCCTGGACGGCAGCGGCCATGCTGTACTTTACAGCGTTGCTGAAACTATGAAGCGGGATGGTGCTCTGTAAGCCTGTCAGCGGCGTCCGTATCCCTACTGTTCCATCAAAGCTTCAATGGGCAGGGGAGCGTCCGCTCCCCTGCCCATTGAAGCTTTGACGGAACAGTATCATCCCCGGCTTAGCGGGCGCTCACTGCCACATCGTCAATGAAGAAGTTGCTAGTGCCGCTTGGATTGACTATGTTTATGCCGTGGAAGAGGAGTGTCACCCGCTGGCCCTTATATGGGGCGAGGTCCAGCGAGACATCGAAGCTGCGATGAACCCAGCCGTTGGTAGGGGTATCATTACAATTCTGATCCAGGATGCGAATGCCTATTCCCGCCGTGGTCTGTAACTGGCTACTGATGGCATCATAGCATTGTTTGACGCTCTTCGTGGTATCTGTGTAGAGCCAGTAGGAGACGCTGATCCTGGAATAGTTGCTAGGGACGGTAAAGCTCTGCCAGATGCGATCTGAGCAGCCGGAGTAGCCGCACAGGTAGGCGCTATAGCTTCCACTGTGCGGATTCGTGGGGTCGATGATTTGATAGCCGCCGCTGGAAGATTCCTGCCAGCCCTTCTGACCATTCTCGAAGCCGCCGTTCTGCAAGAGCGACGAGCCAGGAGGTATTGGACTCGGCTGCGTGGTGGGGCTAGCGGGCGGGCCTGAGATTGGAGTATCCGTGGGGGCCGGCGTGGGCATCACGGTCGGGCCTGGCGTCGGTGTACCCCCACCGCTACCCCCGCCGTTCGTGCCTGCCAGGTCGCGCGCGATGTTGTAGATGTCGGGTGAACCGAGGCCGCTCGCCATGTCGTAGCCGGGCGTCGCCATGTAGTTGAGGTTGTTGCCGGCGGTGATATCGTGGAATGGCGGGAATGCCTGCTGCACGCTGGCCAGGCTGTAGAGCGCGGGTGTGATATGACCTGCCGGACTCTTGCTTTGCGCTTGCAGGTACTGATTGATCAGAGCCGTGCTGCCAGCCCACAGGGGAGCCGCTGCGCTTGTGCCGCCAACGGTAATCCAGCCGGTGGAGGGACAACCCGAGGCCGAGGCTGTGCAATAGACCGCGTATCCGGTAGCCGGGTCGGCGGCGGCTGAGACATCGGGTACCTCGCGCATGCCGTTGTTGCCCGATCCCGTGCCGGGGCCGGTCTGCCAGCTCGGCTGCTTATAGGTATTGCTGAAGCCGCCGCCGCCGCCTGCGCCCTTGGGGCTGCGCTGTGTATCGCCGGGGTTTGACCAGACCGACTCGCTGCCGTATACTCCATTGCTGAGTTGCAGGTTGGTGCCGCCAACGCCCGTAACGTTGGGATCGTCCGCAGGGGAGTCCACCGCCAGGTTAGTATCGTTGCAATCGTAGGCGCCGGAGTCACCGGAGGCGGCGTAGAAGGTAATGCCCTTCGCTGCGCCCGCCGCGAAGATAGTATTGAGCGCGCTCAGTTCGGCGCTACCCGTACTCGATTCGCAGAGTCCCCAGCTTATGGAGACGATCTTCGCCTTGTTATCGGAGACGATGCGATTATAGGTATCGTTGAGGCCAGTCGTCGAGTTTGGCCCTTCGTAGACAAGCTGGTTGGCATGCGGAGCCATGGCCGCGATGACCTCAATATCCAGCTCGACCTCGATGGCGCCCTGCCCGGCTGAGCCGTCGAAACCATCTACCTTGATGGCGGTGACGCTGGGCGTGCCGAGGTTATATTGCTGGAAGTACTGAGTCAGGTCGCTCTGCTGGTAGCCATCCAGTTCGAAAACGGCGACTGTTTGATTAGCGCCCAGGATATTCGCACTATGCAGCGGGACCGCGTCATAGGCTGCATTGAGTTCCTGCGGGCCGTAGCCGCTGGGGGTTGCCAACCTCTTCGCGTGTAGCGCTGCGGCTTGCCTGGTATGGAGAGCGCGTGGGTGGTATTGCACGCTGTTATCCAGGCCGCTGATCGCCGTAATCAACTGCCCAACGTACAGCGGAACGCTCGGCGGGGTGGCGTTGGCATAGAAAGCGTGCTTTCCCACCTGGTAGTTATTGATCTGGACGTGAAAAGCCTGCTCTGCCTGCGCCATAGTGCCGGTGGCATCAATGAGCAGGTTATCGGAGGCTATGCTGGTGACCGTCAGCTTCTGGTTCTGCAAAAACGAGATCACCTGCTGCACCTGGTCTGCTGTTGGCGCGAATACCTGGTTAAACTGGCTAGCGGTCAAATAGTGGTGGTACTGCGCCGAGTGAGGATCATCGATGGCGTGCAGCGTGTTATCCAGGGCCGCGCGGTTGCGTATCTGGAGACTGATGGAGAGGTGCAGGCGCTGGTTCGCGTCGGCTGGTTGCAAGAGCTGAGCATGCTCGATGAGAGGGACCGTGTGGCCACTCAAGGTAACCAGTTGGTTGCTGTTCGCGCGAACCGCCATATGTACCGCGATAAGGCTGGTCCCGATGAGCAGCAGGGCAGCAACTAGAAAAAGTAGATTCCGTACAAGATTTCGTCGCATAGTATTCTCCCATAGGGCATTCCTGACTGTCGTGTTCAAATAAACGGGACCCTGAACTGAGTTGGGGGAGGGATGCCAGGAGTACTAGTGGGAGAATGTGGGGAGAGGCGCAGGTTGACAGAGCATAGGGTGGCAGGGTACAGATGGTAAGGCGCAGGGTGGCAGGGTGCAGACCAGCGGCGCCCCTACACGAAATGCGGCCCCATCCCGCGTAGGGACCCGGCTTGCCGCATCCGTGTAGCAGGCCCTTGGGCATGGGAGGCTCCCCGCGGCCGCACACGGACATTTGCCTCTTTCGTTGTACGGGCGCTGCTGGCCTGCGCCCGGCTCGTCAGCTAAGCTGTCTCTATGGTGGGGCTGCCGGTGCTGCTAGCTGGCGGGGTTTCGCTGGCGGAGGCGGGAGGGGTGGCTTCCGCATAATCGCTGTCCTGGCCTGGGCGCTTGAAGACATAGTAGGCCGAGTTTGAGGTCAGAGGCTGGATGCCTACCAGTTCCCAGCCTTCCGGGCCAAGGCTGTTCAAGTAGCGCCGTACAAACGTGCTGCGCCGCTCGTTGCCGATCAACGTTTCGAGACCCTCGCAGGAAATACGTCCGCGATAGTCGATATACACAACTTTATAGGCCCATTGTGCCATCATGCTGCTCCTTCTGGTATAGATGAGATAACATGTGCGGATTGCGCCCCCGCAACAGATCGCCTCGCTGCTATATCCGATAGCATTCCCGCGCAGGGTGGCGAAGGTCGGGGGATGCCCGACCCTGAGAACTGCCTCGCACGCAGACAACATGTTGAAGATTCGCTTCAATACGCCGTCCTGCCCGAACCCCGATACCACACTGGGTTCCACAATCAGTGCCGTACCGTTGCAGGAGATCTGTCGCAGGTTCCTCTGCACAATAGTAAGTATAGACGCCATTGCGGCAGAATGTACCGTCAGTTCCAATAGTCTTTATGCAGACAAAATTACCTGGTAGCCAGCCTGTACAAATGAACAGGTTCATCATGGATAGGGACGGGCGCCCCTTCGACTCCCCTTCAGCTTCTCTTGCCCGCCGACACTGCGGGCGCGCTGGAGCCACGTTCTTTCTATAAGGGGAGATCAAAGGAGAAGGTTGTACCCTGGCGTTCGGGGGAGGGAAGTTCCAGGCGGAGAGAGCCTTCATGAGCCTCGATAATGCTTTTGGTGATATAGAGGCCGAGGCCGGAGCCCTGGCGACCGCTGGTTCCCTGGAGTCGCACATATGGCCGGAAGAGTTGATGGATCTCAGCGGAAGGGATGCCGGCGCCCTGGTTATGGACGCTGACATGGGCCATATCGTCGGAGGCCGAGACGTATACTGTGATCGTGCTCCCCTCGTCGGAGTACTTCATAGCGTTATCCAGCAGGTTGCCCAGCGCTTGCTGGAGCCGTCCGCTATCCCAGTCGCCAACCACGGGGCTATCAGGGGTCTCAAGCACAATCTGGTGGTACGGGGCAAGAGGGCGGAGTTGCTCAACTACCTCTTTTGCCAACGTGACGATATCGCATTCCGCGCATGTAAGAGAAAACTGATTGAAGGTCAGGTGTGTAGCATCAAGCAGGTCCTTCACAAGGCGCGTGAGCCGGTGAGCCTGGCTGATGATAATGGAGGTGCCGCGCTTGACTGTCTCCGGGCGCTGGTTGGGTCGGGCAATCATCTGTGCATAGTTGATGATGGGAGCGAGAGGGCCGCGCAATTCATGAGCAATCATAGCGGTGAACTGCTCCTTGCGGGCCAGTTGCTCTTTCAGAACGAGGTTAGCCTTCGTCAGTTCATCCACCTGGCGTTGTAAAGCTTCGATAATTTGCTCATGTGTCTGCTCATGCTGCATTTGCATGCCTCTAAACCTCCCTACACGGCTCCGGCTCATGTCATCTGCCGACTGGGCCTCGCCCGCCTGCGCTCAAATGCCATCAAGGTCATTCCATAGTAAGTATATACTGTCCGGCATTGTGTAATCCAATAATAGCCTCTTTTAGGAATATTGGGGGATACGCAGGTATGCACATACGCTTTTGAGGAGGAAAACTGAGCAGGATGGTAATTTACCTTTCTGGCAGCAGATGCAACTCGCGTAGTTCTTCCTGTGCCACCTCGCTCAGGCGTGAGATATCAAGGCTGTGGTCCGCGTGGGCGATGAGGTGGTGGAGCCGTTCGATGACTTCGAGGCGTGAATAATGGTCGGTAGCGAGCAGCAACTCGCCAACGGTGACCTCAATCTGTCTGCGCTGTATAGCAGCAAAGGCTGACTCTTCAGGCATAACCATCCTCTCTCTTTCAACCAGCTAGCAAGACCAGGGCGCGCTGAAGGGCGCCCTGGTCTTCTATGGTTTTGTTGCGGTGGATGCGGGTTCTTGCTTGTCGCTCTTGCCAGGTTTCTCGCTTGTTGTGGTAGTGCTCTCATTGGACGCGGTTTTGGTCTCGGCCTTCCCATCGGTGGCAGGCTTGTTCCCATCGTCCTCGCGGGCAGCATGGCCGTTGCCATGCGCGCCAGAGCCGTGGTCGGTCTTATAGAATCCACTCCCTTTGAACACGATTCCGGCGGGGAAGAGGACGCGACGAATGTGACCGCCGCATTCGGGACAGGTGGTTAAAGGCTCTTCGATCATTCTCTGCCATGTCTCAAATCGATGTTTGCACGCCTGGCACAGGTATTCATACGTTGGCATATGTTTTTATCACCTCTATACAGAAGAACACATCATAGCGCGAGAAAATTCCCCCCATGGTGCGCCGCGTATCGGGCGAGGCAGCGCAATAGACACATAGAGAACGCTTCTCTTGAGAAGGTTCTCTACTACTATAGTAGCGTGCATTGGTGCGGTTGTCAATCTGCTGCACCTCCACGCCTCTGTGTCCACGACTTTCTATGAGTCATCGCTTGTTCGGGCCGCCCGAAAAGCCCATTGTGCGAGGTTCAAAGGGGCTAGTGGTGAGACCTTTTGAAAAAGGTAGGGATGGCCGATAGAAGATTCCGGGGAGATCTTCATTGGTCCTTAACGCAAATCCATTCACAAAGGAGCTTTCAACGATGCTACATAAGCGCAGTTCAGAACAGATTCACGTCGATGCCGTTAAGATGGGTATACAGAAGGTCAGAAGCGGGTGTTTTTCTTGTGCCGAGGGATACTTTGAGTTGGCGAGGCAGCATGGAGCTACCGATGAGGAGATTCGCCAGGCGCTGGAGGCGGTGGCGAGCACGCCCGATAAGGACTTGAGCCGCCGCGAGTTGATCAAGCTGATTGGAGCCGGGGGATTAGCGCTCAGTGCTGCCGGGCTAATCACGCACCGGGCTGATGCGGCGGCCGCCTGGTGGGGCACCGATAGCAATAGCCAGACGTGCTGTGGCATGCCGCAAAACTTTTATGTCGGACGCATGGGCTATGGTGGTGAGCCGAGCGGGGACGGCTATTTCTTTAATACGAGTGCCGCCCGTGCTGCCGGTGGCGCGAATACCTTCGGCTATTGGGGCCTGGTCGGACCAAATAGCCGGGGCAGCTATTCTCCCTATGATTGGGGCAGAAGGCAGGCCGATAACGCCTGGAACGCCTGGTACAATAGTCCCAATCATGCCTTTATCTGGGGCTATACCGTCTTTGGCGATGTCGAATCGGGTTTTGGAGGCTGGAGTAACGGCAACTACGGCCCCAATCAAGCGGTGCTGAATGGCTTTTGCACTGAGCTATACAATATCACGCCCGCGAATCCGGTGGTCTGGCCAGGCATTTATATCACCCCCAACACCTGGGGCCAGTTCTTTGGTACAGGCTTTCGCACAAATACGGCTTTTGTCCTCTGGTTAGCCGGTTGTGATACCTGCGGCGGTGACATCTGCGGCCCCTGCAATTCTTCCTGTAATACGCTAACAACTGTGCAGAACAGGTTATCGGCTACCGTAGTCAATGTTGGCCTGGGAGGGATGAAGCCAGCCCTGTGGCAATACTGGATTAGCGATTGCGGCTGCGGCGATTATAATGTGGCAATTCAACATACCAACAGCTTTGGCGTGGTTACTGGTGGTAGTACGTACTCCAGGTGTTAGCGCTACTGCTTTTAACAGAGAGAAAAGTTACTCCTGAAGGGAATTTACAGATGACAAGCAGCACACATCGTCAATGGACCCTCCTGCAACCGGGGGCGCAGCCAACTCCTCGCACGGCGAGTACTATCGCATACGATGAGCAAAACCAGGTGATTGTGCTCTTCGGTGGAGGCAGCCTGAACGATACCTGGACCTGGCATGGACAGACCTGGAGCTTGCAGCATCCTACAACCAGTCCTCCCGCGCGTAGCAGTGCCTGCATGAGCTACGACCCGTTGAGTGGGGGCACGCTCCTTTTTGGAGGTGTGGATGTGACTGGCATACCCCTGGATGATACCTGGCTATGGGATGGCACTCAGTGGTTGCGGATGCCCTCCTCGGCGCATCCGCCCGCTCGCCTGGGCGCCTGTATGGCCTATGATGCTGCGCGCCAGCATACCATCCTTTTTGGCGGCCTGGCCCAGGCTGGTCACAGTGGGCAACTATTGAATGATACCTGGGCCTGGGATGGAGCCGAATGGTCACTGTTAAAGCCAGTTACCTCGCCAGAGCCACGCCTGGGTGCCTGTATAGCCTATAGTATGTCCCATCAGCATATTGTCCTCTTTGGAGGCACGTCTGGAGAAAGCATCTTTGGCGATACCTGGCTGTGGAATGGCGCTACCTGGGCGAAACAATCCCTTTCCTCCGGCCCGCCGGCGCGCACGTGGGCGGCCATGGCCTTCAACCATACCACTCAACAGGTTGTGCTTACAGGAGGCTCTGGTGTTAGTGGCCAGCAATCTCCAGCGAATCTGGCAGATACCTGGACCTGGGATGGCTCGAGCTGGACGCAGCAGGCCGGGAGTGCTCCCTTCGCTGGCAGTTACCATGGTATGGCCTATGATGCAGCTCGGCAAACATTAATAGTCTATGCAACCTCCGGTGGGAAAGCCTATCAGGGAGATAAAACGCATAGTGCTAGCACCTCTCGCACTCGTTACACGCTAACAAGCGCGACATGCGCCTGGTCCTGAACAACTT
>JBDTHH010000377.1:0-13110 GCA_039937055.1 Ktedonobacteraceae bacterium
GCCATCGGCATTACTCCTTCATCTTGTATCCTGTAATCAGGCGTTCCTACATCTGCACACCTCTCAGCCGTGCGAACGAGATGAGCACAGTGTCTACAATACTATACTCAGTGTACCACATTTTACACAGAAAAGGTAGAGCGATCTTTTAAATACTCATTCTATTCTGTAAGGATATGTGCATTGTTACGTAAGCGCAGCAACAGAACCGGGTCCGCTGCTTTGAGCAGTTGTCGCCATACATCGATCTTGCGCGACACACAGTAGCGACACTCCCACCGATTGTACCGCGCCCGTATCGCCTCGCCTATCTCGTGGTTGATGAATGAATATGTTCGCAACACCCACGGATCAGGACAAAACAGCAGAGTCTCTTTATCCACTAAGGTAGTCAAACTATGGTATAATAGGGTGGACTTCTTCATAAAACACACCACCAGGAAAGAGGCACATATGGCAGTACACCACAACACACACGACGAAAAAGTAAGTCTTGAGGAGTACTTTGCCATCTTAGAAAAAGATCCCGAACACCGCTATGAATACCTCGACGGTGACATGTATATGATGACAGGTGGAAGCCCCAACCATTCCATCATTGGCAACAATGTAGGGAGAATGCTCGGTAACTTGCTGGAAGGCCGGCGATGCATTGTCTATAACTCCGATCTTTATGTAGAGCTTGCAGAAAACTACCGCGTCTGTCCTGATGTAACTGTTAGTTGTGATTCACGAGATAGAGGAGCAAAAGACGCCATTCACTACCCATCTTTAGTAGTGGAAGTCCTTTCACCATCAACCGAGGCCCAGGATCGGGGAAGAAAGTCTCTCGAATATCGCTCAAGTACAACCATTCAAGAATACCTCCTCATCAGTTCAGACACACCTATTATTGAACTCTTCCGCCGCGAGAAAAACGGCTTCTGGACGCTTTACACACTTCGGCTGAATGACACTGTAGAGCTTACAAGTTTGGATATCCGTTTTTCTGTCGCCAAAGCGTATGAGCATACCTCTTTTATGGAAGAACAAGGCAATTAGAAAAACGAATTACCAAATAAACCTGGAATACTGCTCTAACCCCCAACAGAAGTATTCTCTTTAAATCGCTAACAGCCACAGGCGAAGCCGCTCTACAAGCCACTCTAGTAATAGGTAAACTCGTTCTATTCTTTAGGGATAAGCGCAACAAAAGGCCTCCAATTGACACCCTCGCTATGCGATGGTACAGTAACAGCTAGTTCCACTATCTAGCTGCAAGACAAAGGATAAAACATATGGCAACAAGACGACTATTGGGCCTCTATGCCCATCCTGATGATGAGGGCACGATGAGTGGCGCTTTTTTGCGCTATGGGGCCGAGGGTGTAGAAACAGGCCTGGTCTGCGCGACACGAGGCGAAGTTGGCGAGATCTCCGATCCGGCCCTGGCGACGCCAGAGAACCTGGGGCAGGTGCGCGAGGGCGAGATGCGCGCGGCGGCCGAAGTGCTCAAGCTCAACCACCTGTGGTTCCTCGATTACCGCGACTCAGGCATGGCGGGCACCGCTGACAACACCGACCCGCGCGCATTTGTGCAGGTCAATCCCGCCGAGGTAGTAGGCAAGCTGGTCGCCATCATTCGCCAGTTCCAGCCGCAGGTGATGGTCACCTTCGACGAAACTGGCGGCTATGGCCACCCCGACCATATCGCCATCCACCGCTATACTACCAGTGCCTTCCATGCCGCCGCCGATGACGCGCAGTACCCTGAACTTGGACCGGTCTGGGCCGTCTCCAAGCTGTACTACAGCGCGTTCCCGCGCAGCGCCATTCGCGCCATCGGAGCCTGGATGCAGACGCAGGACCAGGCGCCTGACAGCAGCATATTGCGCGGCGCCGATCCCGAAAAAATGGGCCTGGCGGACGAGCAGATCAACGTCTGGCTCAACGTGGAAGAGTTGCGCGCGACCAAGGATCGTTCCTGGAGCAAGCATCGCACCCAGATGGACCCCAACAATTTTATGGCTAAGATACCAGACGATATCCAGCGCGAGTGGCGCAGCAAAGAGTGCTACCAACTGGCGGCCTCGCGCGTCGGTCCCGATGTACCCGGAGAAAACGATCTGTTTGCTCGCGTCCCGTAAAATTTACATAGGCTGCACACAAGAAGGCAGAGACGACAGTTGTACGCTAAGGAGGTTTTTACATGGCAGAGGGGATGGAGATAGTACCCATCGAACTTGAGGGTGGGAAGATCGTCTATGCGCAAGTAACATCGCTGGGCGGCAAGGAGCAGGTTGGCTATGACCTGGCACAATTCACGGAATTCACTGAGACGCTGGGGGAGATCGCGGAGTCGATTGTAACCCATCTGAAGAAGGCGAAGCCACGCCGGGGCAGCGTCGAGTTCGGCCTCGAAATAGGGGTGGAGTCTGGAAAATTGGCGGCTCTGCTGGTAAAGGGCAGCGGCACGGCCAGCATGAAGATCACCCTGGAATGGGGCGACCTGGATGGCTCAACGACGTTGTAGCATAGATACAGCCAGTCAGGAAGTAGACGATGGCAGCGAAATTGTACGACCTCCTCAATAGCTGTGTGGTGCGCGTAGCCACGCCCGCGAAGCATCTCGGCACAGGCTTCTTTGTGACGCCTAGCCTGGTCCTCACCTGCGCGCATGTCATCGATGGAGTGCAGAGTGCCTCCATCGAGGTACATTGGAACGGTAGGACTGTTTCAGCACAGGTAGAGTCTGGAGATGCTTCGTCCTCCGATCTGGCTCTGCTCAAGGTGAATATTCCAGAGCATCCCTGCGTCCTGCTACACGGTGGGGCAGAGCCGCATAGCCGCTTGTATAGCTTTGGCGACCCGGTCTATAGCTATACCGCGAAGGTGCCACCGGCGGCCTCAACGACCTTTGAGAGCGAGGGCTGGTCCGGTGACCGGCAGGACCTGCTCAAATTCAAGCTGGGCAACGCGCGACCGGGTATGAGCGGCTCCCCTGTTCTCAACGAGGAGACGGGCTGCGTGTGCGGCGTCATCCAGGAAACATTCGATCGCGGGGGGCTGCTGGGCGGGCAGGCCATCCCCACCCCAGTGGTGTATCGCGCCTTCCCCACTTTGGAAGTGCAGCAGAAGCAGTTCCACAATCACAACCACGCCTGGAGCAGTCTGCTCACACAGGAGCAGCGCAAAAGCCTGCCCCCCGACTGGCAACCTCAACGTGCCGGAGCCATCAATGTCTTCTACTCCTATGCGCCCGAAGATGAAGTACTGCGCGGCGAGTTGGCGAAACAACTCAAACTGATGAAGCGCCAGGGACTGATCGACGAGTTTTACGCTGGCAACATCAGCGCAGGCAGTGTGGAGAGAGAGGAGGCCAGCAAACACCTGGATGCAGCCGACATTATCCTACTACTGGTCAGCCCGGATTTCATCTACTCCGACTACCACTATGAGCAGGAGATGGAACGCGCAATGGAGCGCCAGAGAACGGGCAAGGCCCGCGTGATTCCAGTTCTGCTGATCCCTATCGACTGGGAAAATACACCCTTCGGCGGGTTGCTGCCACTGCCCAGGAACCGTAAACCGATCAGCACCTGGAGCGACCGCGATCAGGCACTGTACGAGGTCGCGGCAGAGATACGCAGGGTGGTCAACGAACTGCGAACTGAGAGGGGCATCTCTCCAATGAGCTAAGGTTATACCGCTGTTTTATCCAATTCTCTGAGAATTTCAGAGTATCCATTGGGACAGTTGTTTTCAGTTATCATAACATTTTGGGAACTGTTTAACACACAATAGCGATGATAGCCGCTCAAGCGAGGGCTCACGTTTTGCCATTTTCTTTTTGGACGCATCTGTATAATCAACGCATCGCGTTCCATGGCTTTTTCCAGTAGAGCTACCTTTTGAGCTTCGCCAGCACCGCGTCCCTCACCAGTCCGATCTCCTCCACGCGCAGCAACAATACGACACCCAGGTATGCCCCGGAGGCCAGACCACCGGCAACCAGGACGGTCAGCAGTTGCCCAATGAGGTGATCGAGCGAGAAGAGCGCAATGTGACTCAAGGCTACTTGTAGGCCCCAGGCGACGACGACCAGCGCGGCAGCGGCAACGACGATCTTCAATAAGGTGGGCAGGGTCTTACGTATGTTGAGCGGGCCCATCACGATGCGCAGCAGCACGAGCAGGATGATGCCATGCAACGAGTTCTGCACCGTGTTGGCAAAGGCCAGCGCCGGCATGCCGATGCTCTGCCGGAAGGGTAGCGCGACGGCGAGGTAGCCCAGGATGCAGACAAAGCCGACAGTTACCGGGATGATCGTGTTCTTGCGCGCGTAGAAGGCGGCGATCAAAAGCTGGTCCAACGCCACGAAGGGCAGTTGATAGGCATAGTTTTGCAGGGCCACGGCCGTGCGCGCCGCGTCCTGGGCGTTGTAGTTGTGGTGCTGGAACAGGAGCGCGACGATCGGCCCGCGCAGCACAATCAGCCCGGCGGCGGCGGGGATCATCAAAAGCAGACCCAGGCGCGCGCCCAGCAGCAGCGTCTCTTTGAAGCGCTCGCTATCGCCCTGGGTGGCATAGGTGGAGAGCATCGGCAGCACCGCGAACGAGAGCGCCGCAGCTACCAGTCCGATGGGGAACTGGATCAGCGTGGTGGCCGCGCGCATGGCCGTGTAGTTCGCCGCGCCACCTCCAGGCGTTAACGAGGCAAAATACTGATCGAGAAACACCAGGCCCATACTCACCAGGAAGCTGAGCGCGACAGGGGCATAGAGTTTGAGGATGCGCCTGAGCGCCGGGTGCTTCAGATCAAGCACAAACAGGTAGCCCAGGCGTTGTTTGCGGATGCCCGGCAGCAGCAGCGCGATTTCACCCGCCGCGCCCAGCAGCACGCCAAAGGCCAGCCCCAGATGGCCATAGAAGCGCTCGCCAACCAGGCTGCCAACAATCGCGCCGATGATGATGCCCACGTGATAGGACGCGGTAGCAAAAGCCGGCCAGCCAAACTCTCGCAACGCGTAGAGCGCCGAGAGCAGCACGGAGAATGGTCCCAACGCTACCAGGGAGAAAAAAATGATCTGCGAGAACTGTAACGTGAGCAGCTTCTGTGGACCTGTATAGCCCTGGACCAGCAGATTGACGAACCAGGGCGAGACGAACGCGTAGATGACCGCCACCGCGAACATAATCAGGATGACGATATTGACCAGCGTAAAGACCAGGCGTCGCAGTTCAAGACGCCTCTCAGGCGCCGCGTAGTCGTTGAAGGTGGGGATCAGCGCCCCGCTGACGGAGCCGTTGACCAGAAAGTCGTTGAAGGTCTGCGCGGTCAATAGCGCCGAGTTGAAGGGGCCGGCGATGGAGGAACCTAGCGATGTGACGACGATCTGCCGTACCATGCCAATCAAGCTGCTGCCCAGGTTGCCAAGCATGACCAGCGTGGCGGATTTAGCGATCACACGCCGCCGGCTCGCTGTCGTTTCCTCCGGTACTACCCCCGGCTGTCCCTCTATAAACGGGAGCAGTTGCTCTTGCTCCGACTCGGGCGCCCCCGCTATGACTACCGGGATGGCGCCGGACTGGCCTTTCTGTGGTTCCTCTATCGAAGATTCTTCTATCATACTGCCAATGGTCTCCCTGTCATTACTGTTCTGTCAAGCTACACAGAATGGGTGAGACTGCCGCATCCCGCGTAGGGATTCGGCGTGCCGCATCCGTGGGGTTGGCCCTTGGGCCTGGGACTCCCCCGCCCGCGCAAGCGCGGCCGGCACGGATGCGGCAAGCCGAATCCCTACGCGAGATGGGGGCGCACCTGTCATCCTGCCCAATGAAGCCGGCACGGAGCGCTACGAAGATCGTGCGGGCAACTGCTTGATTGCCGTGATCAGTTCACTGGTCGAATGGTGGGCGAGATAGGGAATTAAGCGCACGCTCCCGCCATACTGCTGCACCACTCTGGCCTCCGGCAAGCGTTCCAGGTCCGGCGTCCCGTTGGTCGCGCCCGCGTAGTCCGCGCCCTTTACATACACAGTTGGCTGCAACAAAGCTACCAGCGCGTTGGCCGTCGGCTCGCTAAAGACCGTGACATAGTCGATGCAGGCCAGCGCGGCCAGGATCTCAGCGCGCTCGCTCTCTGGCACCAGCGGCCTGCCCGATCCCTTCAGCACACGCACGCTGGCATCGCTATTCAGGCCCAGAACCAGGAAGTTTCCCAGGCTGCGCGCCTCTGTCAGATAGCGGACATGCCCAAGGTGCAGCAGGTCGAAGCAGCCATTGGTGAAGACGCCGCGCTCCCCCGCCTCCTGCCGGCACCGCACCTCGGCGGCCAGGGTGTCGCGATTGAGTATTTTCTGTCGAGTATCAGCCATGTTATTGTTCATCATACAAGCGCACTCATCAATTCTTCAGGCGTATTGCTGGCGCAGCCCAGGCGGCGCACAACCAGGGCGGCGGCGGCATTGGAGAGGTACGCGGCCTCCGCCATATGCGCCCCGGCGGCCAGTGATAGGGTAAAGGTCGCGGCCACCGTATCGCCCGCGCCGTTTGTATCCACAATTTCGCTACTCAGGTGATTGAGGTGGTGAATCGGCAGATGCAACGGGGCTTCGTGTGCCTCAAACAGGCTCATGCCCTCGCTCCCGCGTGTGATCAGCACTCCCTGCGCGTGACTACCGGCCAGCAGGCGTGCCCCAGCTTCTTCCAGTTCGGCCTGGGTCTTGATGGCCATACCCAACGCCAACTCCGCTTCGGGCTGGTTCGGCGTGAGCGCGGTTACCCCCTGGAAGCGGAAGAGCGAGCCGTGCGAGTCTACGACGATGATCTTGTGCAGTTGGCGCGCCAGGGGCACGCAGGCCTCGATGATATCGGGGCTGATGAGGCCATTCTCATAATCTGAGAGGATAATCGCGTCCATCGTCGGCAGCACCTGCTTGATGTAGTCACAGATCTGGTCCTTGAGCGGACCATCCACTACGGAGGTATCGACGCGGTCGATGCGCACGATATGGTGCGGGACCATCTGCGTGCTCCCCGCCATGATACGCGTCTTGGTTGATGTCGGTCGCTGGGGATCGGTCAGCAGGCCATCCTGGTGCATGCCGAGATCACTAATTGCGCTACGCAGGCGCTGGCCGGGCAGATCATCGCCGACTATTCCTGCAAGGAAGACCTCTGCCCCCAACGAACGCGCATTCACAGCGGGATTTGTGGCACCACCGGGAACGGTGCGCTCTTCATCCAACTCCAGGATCAGCACGGGCGCCTCGCGGGAGATGCGTGTGGGCCGGCCCATCAGATACTCGTCGGCAACCATATCGCCGATCACCAGCACACGCTTGCCGGCGAAGTCCGCGATAAGCGAGCGCAGGCGCGCTGGGCTTAGATCGGGCGCGCGGGTATCAAGCGTCATGAGTTCTTGCGTCCCTTCAGGATAACCAGCAGCGCGAAGCGGGGCAGCGCCAGCATGCGCCGCCAGCGCCACGGCTCGCGATAGAGGCGATACAACCACTCAAGTCCCAGGCGCTGCATCACGCGGGGCGCGCGCCGCTGGCGACCGGAGAGGAAATCGTAGGCCCCGCCAACACCTATGGCAACGGCGGCAGGCAGGCGCGCCAGATTGCGGCGTATCCACAGGTCCTGGGCGGGCGCGCCATAGGCCACGCAGAGCACATCGGCCCGCGCCTCGTGGATACGCGCGATGATCGCCTCCTCCTCCTCAAGCGCGGGTGACCCGGCATATGTACCAGCAACCTGTAGACCTGGCGCCAGTTCCTGCAGGCGCACACTCGCAGCCTCCGCCACGCCCGGCGCGGCTCCCAGCAGGTAGATGCGGTAGCCAGCGGCGGCACAGCGTCTCGCCAGTTCCGCCAGCGTATCGGTTCCAGTAATACGCGCCGGCGTAGGTCGACCAAGATAGCGCGCCGCCCACACCACACCGACGCCATCAGGCACAACCAGTGCGGCTTCGTTGATGGCTATACGAAAATCCTGGCGTTTCTGGGCCGCCATCACAAACTCAGGATTGACGGTAATCACCTGCTGGCATGGCAATTGATCAGCGCTGGCGCGCCGCCGGGCGATGATCTCCTCGATCGTATCCAGGGCCTGCTGCTGCGAGATCCGGTCTACCCGCACGCCCAGCACCTGGACAGAGGCGGGCAAAGGTGGTTGAGGCATTGATGTTACCTGTTGTATCGTCATAACTTTTTCAATATCACCAGTTCATAATTTCACGCTCTGTATTGGTCACAACAACATCCGGACGCGTCTCTTCAATATAATGTTGAACATGGTCCAGCACCTCGTCAGCATGCTGGCGGCTATTACTTATATAACTCATACCCAGGATAGCGATCTGCCAGCGGTCCTGCTCATCGACCTCGGCAATCGCCACCTCAAACTTCTGGCGCACCCGCGCCAGAACCGATTTGATCACCTGACGCTTATCCTTCAATGAATGCGCGCCTGGCAGATGCAGCGTAATTTGGCATATTCCGATAACCATGGGGGTAGTATAGCATCTTTTCAAAAAAGTGTAGCGCAATAGCCATAAGCCTAGCCTTTTCTGGCACGTTCGCCAGCGCGGAAAGCCGCAAGAGGAAGTCGGGGGTGAGCTACCTTCCTCTTGCAGATCTTGATGGGGATTCCCTCTTTTGGCTCAATAGTCCATGAGCGCGCCAGCGGCTCTGGTTGTCAAGAAGTGGGTTCGCATCGCGTTGGTGATCGGCTGAAGAAAGTCCTCAACCGAGATCGTCTCTAGCGGCTGCTGGATATCCCCGTACGAGATGAGGTTGAACGAGACATCGATGAAGCCAGCCTGCTCAACCACCGCATCAACAAAGGAGTCAACCATCTGCTCGTTGAGGGCATCGACGATGGCAGTGGAAGCATGGCCTCCATTGGAGCGGATCTCATCGGCAACCGTGTCGAGTGAAGCCAGGGTGCGACCGGCGAGGAACACTCTGGCTCCCTCGCGAGCAAAGGCGCGGGCTACGGCTCCACCAATGGGGCCGCCCGCGCCGTAGATCACCGCAACTTTGTTTTCCAGTAACATGTTCATCTTCTCCTTGGAAGTACGATTTTGCACACTCTTTCTCACGCATTCGCCTCAAACCGGCACAAGGGCAGCACCTGCTCAGGCGAAAAAGTGCTTCTTTTCCAGGCATAGACATCGCGCAGAGGCGTCAGCATAGCATACGTGAACAGCAAAAACTTCTCGCATCTTGCTCTCCTGCTGCGCATAGTCAGCAACCCATTCCATGATAAGGTGAGAGGCTCTACATCATATTTGAGATGCTTTGTCACGAAAAAAGGAATATTGGCAATTTCACGAGACCAGTGCCGGCACGTATGTAGTATAATCATGCTAATATGCCTCTACAGAAAGCAACGAGGCGGGGGAGGGTTCGTATGAAGGGCATGCTCACGATCGCTCTTCCCAGAGTAGCCTCCTTCCTACTGAACAATACTTTCACAGATGAAACACTGCATAAGGAGCATACACTATGTCGGAAACAAGCACCCAGAGCGGGAATCGGCCCAGGCTACCAATGCAGGGGGTGCCGCAGCCCACGCGGGACGAGGTACTCAACCTTCCTCGCGTGCATATTTCTTCGCACCCGGTGATGGCTCACAAGATGACCGCCCTGCGCGCCAAAGAGACGACGCCGACCGAATTTTATCGCCTGGTCAAGGAGATCGGCGCCCTGCTGGCCTACGAGGCCACAGCCTCCCTGGCGCTGGATAGGGTGACCATCGAGACGCCGATGGGACCGGCACAAGGGCAGCACCTGGCGGGCGGTATTGGCATCACGCCAATCTTGCGCGCGGGCCTTGGGCTGGCCGAGGGCTTTCGCGAGGTGATCGCCGATGCGCAGGTCTGGCACCTGGGGCTGCGCCGCGACGAGCATACCCTGCAAGCACAGGAGTACTATAACCAGCTCCCGCACAAGGTCAACCTCCAGGTGTGCTATGCCGTCGATCCCATGCTGGCCACCGGTGGTTCGGCTATCGATGCCATCAATATACTCAAACTGCGCGGCATCGCGCGTCTCTCTTACGTGGGCATCATTGCGGCGCCCTATGGCCTGCTCAAACTGTCGCAGACGCACCCCGATATCGACATTTACATAGCCGCGCTCGACGACAACCTGAATGATCGCGGCTTCATCCTGCCGGGTCTGGGAGATGCCGGGGATCGCCAGTTTGGCACATTTTGAGCAATCGATGAGTGGAAACATGGCAGAAAATAACCCGGATAACGCTCAGGAGTCGTCAGAAGATTGGGGAGAGGCTGCTCAACCACGGCAAGAGGACATCTGGCCCTCTAACACTCCGGCGCCAGCGACCGAACCACAGCCGCCGGCAGACCTCTCCTCCGACTCAGCTCTCCCACCGGAGGCACAGGCCGATGTGAATGGAGGGCCACTTGGTTGCTGCCTGGGAATGATCATAGGCATGTTTCTCAGCCTGATTATTGCCGTCATTGCCCGCGTGTATGGTGATCCCCTGGCTCATGTCTTAAATGGCGCCCTGCTGGCCAATGTTCGCATCATTATGGGCTGTACGCTGGTGAGCGCCGCCATTATCTGCGGCTATATAGGCTGGAAAATCGGCAAACGCCTGTACCGCGAATACGAGTTAAGCCCGCGCCAGAAACGCAAACTTGCGCACCTGGAGGACAAATATAGCCGGCGTTAGGCATGTGATAGCGAATGTATATTGATGCGAAAGCGAGTTATAGTATGCGTGTTGTTATCTTCTGTGACATGGAAGGCATTGCGTGCATCGAGACCTGGGAGCAGGTCACCGGTGGCACGGCCCTGTATGAAGAGTGCCGCAAACTGTATACCGATGAAGTGAACGCGGCGGTGCGTGGCGCGCGTGCTGCCGGGGCCAGCGATATCATTGTCGTTGATTGTCACGGGGCGGGAGGAGCATACAGCTTCAAGAGTTTCCTGCCGGAGCGCCTGGAATCCGGTGCGCAGTACGTCTTTGGCTATCCCTGGGCGCGCTATATCCAGGCATTCGAGCAGGGATGCGACGCGATCTTATTTGTGGGGGCGCACGCGATGGCGGGCACGCCCGATGGGGTGCTGTGCCATACGGTATCGTCGGAGGCCTGGTACAATGCCTCGATCAATGATACTCTGGTGGGCGAGAGCGGCATCCTGGCGGCCATCGCGGGCTGCTGGGATGTGCCCGCCGTCTTTGTCTCCGGAGATGTAGCAACCTGTCGCGAGGTCACGGCGCTGCTGGGAGATGAAGTGGTTACCGCTCCGGTCAAGATAGGCCTGGGCCGCTACGCCGCGCAGAACATGGCCCCCAGAGATGCCTGCCCGCTGATCGAGATGGGCGTGGCCCGCGCCCTGAGTACGCCCAACTGGCCCGCACCCTACAAGCCGGCAGACACACCCGTGACCTTCAAAGTCGAGCTGGCCACGCCCGACCGCACCAGCGACTTCAAGGGCCGCCCCGGAGTCCGCATCGAGGGCGCGCGCACGGTCATCTCGACGGCCGAGAATTTCTGGAAAGCCTGGGACCAGTTCTGGTATCGGAACTAGGTCTAACAACCCTTTTCAATCGGCCTATAGAGCTACTTCACTAAGGCAGACCAGATTCCTCCCATTTTAAGAAGGAACCTGGCCTGCACACGCACACGAAACCACTCTACTCGTTCCAATAACCTGGTCCAAGTTCGCTTGACTCTCCACTCTGTTTCTTGCCCTAAAGCAAAAGTCGAGTACGCGTCCTGCGACCTCTTCAACCGATCTAGCGTCTGAGAATAGTAGTGTTTATCGTCTTTAGCTCAGAAGTTTGTTTTTAATCGTCAACTCCTCCCGTTTCCACGAGTCCCCTCCCTTCATCACTTTCACATCACTGCCTCTTATGTAGAAACAAGCAGGCACGTTGTCACATAACAACGTTTCGTCATTTCAACATTATACATCGTAATTAAAATTATATCAAATTGAAATTACAATAATAATCTTACACAACCGAGGAATTGATGCCCGTACTCGTTATTCGTCATAATGGTGTAGCCAGTAATACCAAGGAGACCCCCATGAACGGCAGATTCCAGAACTTTTTTATAAGCCTTAAACCCTTTGGCGCACTCACATTTAATCTCTTGCAACTTATTTCCGCAGTAATAGGTATAATTACCACATCGATATGCATGTCCTTTATTGCCTGGCTCCTACAATTCCAGAATTGGATGGTACCCACAGCTACATTCTTTTTAGGAGCTATGCTTACTTTAGCTTTTGTCACCTTTTTCAGGCAAGATGCATCCATACAGTGGAGAGGCTATATATATACTAACTCCGAATATATGTATGAGATACATGAAGATAATTATAGACACCATACTTTGACAGCTAAAGCGGAAATCAAAGCAGTTGACGAGAAAGTTAGTTTATTTACAGATACATATCGTTGGACGGGTGAAGGTAAAGATGAGGGTCCAAAAGTTATCAGCCCAGGTCACAGCTCACTAGGTAAAAAAGCCAAATATAAGGGCCAAAATTATTACTATGTAGACTTAGAACATGAATTAATATCGGGAGAAAAGGCAACTATCAAGACCATTCAAGATTTTTATGATATTGAGAACAAATTTGATCCATTTTTTTCAAGAACCATTGTCTTACCAACGGATCGTCTTATGCTACATCTCGTTCTACCTAAAACGCTTCCCCTTGCCAGGATCATCTTTAGTGAATGGGATACTGACGGACCATGGGGGAGACTTTTTGGAAAAGCACGAGCACAAACGAATACTCAAAACGGAGAAATCAAAAAAATACAGGGGAAAATCGATGTTCGAAAAGTGAATATTCAAGAGAACGAAATCTCCTGGCAAATTATAAGGCCCAAAATAGGTCATAACTATGAAATTCGCTGGCAATATAGCGTAACAGACACCCGCTCAAACGTGACATCCATTTTAACATCCTAAGAATGATCTTCTTGACCACCTGGGCAACATCATACGCATTGGTGGAGTCCTTAGCCTCCTTCTGGCTCTGTATCAAGGGTAGCTGGCTGGGAAGAGAGGCAAGTCGTCATGCTTATAGGGCCATGCTTGCTCGGCTCTTAGCATCTGAGCAAGCATGACCTA
>JBDTHH010000378.1:0-5894 GCA_039937055.1 Ktedonobacteraceae bacterium
CAGGCCTTCGACCACACCTGGCAGTACATGACCGCTTGCCTGGCCCGCTGGAGTCCCGACGATATGCGACACACCTTCCCCGACAACTGGGACGGCACACCCGTTAACGTGTCGCGCGCCTGGGTCGTCTGGCATGTGATGGAGCATGACCTGCACCACGGCGGCGAACTCTCGCTCACCCTCGGCATGCACGGGCTCCCGGCGGATTTCCCCGGCTAGTACCTGTGAAAGACTCGACATGAAGAGGTTACCGAACGAAAAGAGGGATAGAATGGCTGGACCATTCTATCCCTCTTTTCCGTCATCACTATCCAGTTTACGCCTGCATGACGGCCTTCTTCTCATCCTCAGCGCGTTCTTCCGCCTCAGCACATTCGAGCGCCGGCTTCAGGGCCACCTCAAGGACTTCGCGGATATCGGTGGCAAACACAAAGTGCATCTGCTCACGCAGCTCGGTGGGCAGATCCTCCAACAGGTCTTGCTCGTTCTTCTTGGGCAAAATGATCGTACGAATGCCGGAGCGATAGGCCGCCAGCACCTTTTCTTTGATGCCGCCGATAGGCATGACTTTGCCGCGCAGGGTAATCTCGCCGGTCATAGCGACATCGGAGCGCACCTTCTGCCCGCTGGCCAGCGAGACAAGCACGGTGACCATCGTGACACCGGCGGAGGGTCCATCTTTAGGGATAGCCCCCGCAGGGACATGGATATGTACGTTCTGGCCCTCGAAGACGTTGGCGGGCAGGCCCAGCACCTGGGCGTTCGAACGCACATAGCTGAGCGCGGCCATGGCCGATTCTTTCATCACGTCGCCCAGTTGACCGGTGAGCGTCAACTGGCTCTCCTTGCTGGGCATAGAAGCGGCCTCGATGAAGATGATCTCGCCGCCGACCGGGGTCCAGACCAGCCCGGTAGCGATGCCGGGACGGTCGATGCGCTCGGCGGCCTCTTCGAAGAAGCGCTGGCGGCCCAGGTACTCTTGCAGTTGCTCGGCCAGGATGTGAATGGGCGTCGAGCGGCCCTCGGAGATCTGCCGTGCTACCTTGCGGCACAGGCTGCCAATCTCGCGCTCAAGGTTACGCACGCCGGCCTCACGCGTGTAGTCGCGCGCGATGTGGCGCAAGGAGTCATCATCGACGGTGAGTTCGTCCTTGTTCAGTCCGTTGGCCTCGATCTGCTTCGGTAACAGGTAGTTGCGCGCGATGTGCAGCTTCTGCTCCTCGGTGTAGCCTGAAAGCTCCAGAATCTCCATACGATCGCGCAGGGGGGCTGGAATCGGCTCCAGAGCGTTGGCCGTGGCGATGAACATCACCCGCGACAGGTCGAAGGGCAGGTCCAGGTAGTTATCGCGGAAGTTGTAGTTCTGTTCCGGGTCCAGCACCTCCAGCAGCGCGGACGATGGGTCGCCGCGCCAGTCGGCCCCGACCTTATCGACCTCGTCAAGCATAATCACCGGGTCGTTGGTCTCGACGCGGCGCAGGGTCTGGATCACGCGGCCGGGCATGGCACCGATGTAGGTGCGGCGGTGCCCGCGAATCTCGGCCTCGTCGCGAATGCCGCCCAGGGACATACGCGCGAACTTACGCCCCAGGGCGCGCGCAATGGATTGACCCAGCGAGGTCTTGCCAACACCCGGAGGTCCCACGAAGCACAGGATTGGCTCGCGATTGATCTGGCGTGTGGCCTCGGCCGAGTGCAGCGGCTGCGTGGGCCGGCGATGGTCGGACTCGTTCTCGGCGTCCTCGGCAGCGGCCTCGACCTCGCGCTGCGCGCGTTCGGCCATACGCTCCTCTTTGAGACGACGCACGGCCAGGTATTCCAGCACGCGCTCCTTGATCTTATCCAGGTCGTAGTGGTCCTCGTCGAGTATCTGGCGGGCCTTGAGCGTATCGATGCGCTCGCCGGTGCTCTTGCTCCATGGCAGGCTGGTCAGCAGTTCCAGGTAGGTGCGAATAATACTGTATTCGGGCGAGACGGTAGGCAGCTTCTCAAGGCGCGAGAGTTCCCGGTTGGCCTCTTTCAAGGCCTCATCGGGCATCTTCGCTTCCTCGATCTTGTCCCGCAGCTCGTTGATCGTAGCCTGCTCCTCGCTCTCCTCACCCAGTTCGCGCTGGATGGCCTTGAGTTGCTCGCGCAGCAGGTATTCGCGCTGAACCTTGCTCATCTCCTCTTGCGCGCTGGTCTGGATTTTGCGGCCAAGCTCGAAGATCTCCAGTTCGTGCGCCAGGTAGTTGCTCAGTTCTTGCAGTTTGGCGCGCACTGAGTCCAACTCAAGCAGCCGCTGGCGCAGTTCCAGTTCCATCTGCACAAAGGTGGCGATGACATAGACCACCTGGCGCGGCTCCTCCAGGTTGAGGGTAGCGGCGGCCACGCCTTCGGGCACATTCTGTATCAAGGCGACCAGGCGCTGGAAGTAGTTGACTACATTGCGCTTGATGGCCTCGGTCTCGTTGTCCTCTTCCTGGGTATCCGGCCTGAGGGCCACATGGGCGATCAGGTAGGGCTTCTCCTGCGTGAATTCGCCGATGGTCACACGCTCCAGGCCCTGTACGATGATCTGGATCGTGCCGTCTGGCATACGGATCATACGCGCGACGCGCGCGACGGTGCCAATGGTGAAAATGTCGCTTGGCCCGGCCTGATCCAGATCGGCGGATTTCTGCGCGACCAGGACAACCAGGCGATTGCCACGCATGATATCGTCGATCAGGCGAATGGAACGCTCCTGGCCCACTCCCAACGGCTGGACAGCGAAGGGATAGACGACCACTTCCTTGAGCGGCAAGATGGGCAGCACATCGGGGATGCTCAGGCGATCATCGTGGTCGCGGAGGTCGATATCTCCCTCTTCTGGCTCCTGGAAAACAGGCTCATTCGCTGCGGGACGCTCCTCTTCATCTTTCTTCTGATACACACCGGGCTTTTTGTTTTTAGCCTGGACTCCCCGCACAGCCTTACGGCGTTTCACTGGAGCGACTTTCTCCTGGGTCTCTTCCGGTTGTTGCTCAGTCTCTTCGTGATTCGTTTTATCCTTTTCCATACACTCTTCTCGATGTTTTTATGTTTACTTTAATTACGTTGTTCGTTCTCTAGTCCTTCGTTACACCCGGTTGAATATGCATGTGCTCGCTCGGCCGCGCGCGCAGCTTCGGTAAAGAGACCCACAAAAATCCGTTTTCATAGCGCGCCTTGACTGTCTCTATGTCAATGGGGACGGGAATAAATACCTCGACGCGGAATGGGCCATAGCGAATCTGCGCCTCCTGATAGTAGAGATTCTCGTTGTCCTCGGTATCATCGCGCCTCTCCCCACTGACAACGAGGGCATCTTCGTAGAGTGTGACCTCTATCTCTTCTTCTGTCATACCCGCGAGTTCTATTTTTACCACGATTCTGTCTGCCGATTCGCGGATATCGGCAAAGGGCCGCCAGATGACCGAATGCTGGAGAACCGATTGCTGGCTCTGCCTGATAGCATCCTGCAATAGTTGACGATAGTGACGCTCCAGTTGCTGCCGCGATCCATCGATGTAGCGATAGGTCACATACCGATAACGCATACGCATGTTGTATTACCTCGAATGGAGTGTAGCAAGACTCGGTGGCAATGCAGCCTTCTCTCTACTTTTTCCCCACCTACAACAGTAACGAGAATCTCGCCCTGCTTATTCCCGCACCTGCTATAAAGGAAGGGACAAAGTATCAGGCCACACACGCCTGTCTTTTGCCCCTTGCCCTTGTCAGTCCCTATACTACAGAGAGTTGCCAGTTACACCAATGGCAGGTCTTTCTCTCCATTCGCCAGCGTCTTCTGACACTCTGGACAGAGATATTCATAAACCCTCCGTTGTGGAGACCCACCGGCCTCAGGCAGTAAGAGGAAACAACGACCGCCGCAGCGGCACGCTCTCGTTCAATTACTACTCCCTTACGGGAGAACATCAGACATGCGGTCTGATGTTCAGATGGCTTCAAAAAAGATGAAGCCCATGCCCGCATACATGTAAAGTGCCCTTCGTCAAGGTTATGGAGCGGTTGTCTCAAATCGTCAGCACTGTTCCTCCCCACCAGAACTGTTTAACCAACGCTCGTAGAGCAGCGACCTAGAGCTGGCAGCCACTGGTACCTATGTTTTCGCTCCTAACGTAGCCCGATAGCCTTGCGGCCCTGGCTGAGACTAGTCAGCAGGAACGCTTGCAACAGCCTTCCCTAACACGGGAACAGTACGCAAGCCTATCCCCTTCTAGGGGATTGGGTTACTGACACTCGGAATGGCTCTCTGAAAGTACATCGATCTGAATAATACGAGCAGCACGCAAACGAGTGGCCTTGTTACATCTTGCACAGGTCACGTATGTTTCTGTGATGGCGGTATGCTGGGTTCCAAGGATATCTTCCTGCATGACCGACACGGTGCCTTTCTGTCATGTTTCAAGGGTGACGATCAATAACTTGAAAGGCCTTTGCCTTACAAGAGACAGCGCGCTGGCTGGATGCCTCATACCTCTAGACACTCCTGATGACCCGGCCTCTTTGATTATGGCATGCACGGCGGAAAATTGCAAGGCGGTTTGACGAGTTGGCACCTATATGCTACTATGTTCCATAGTACTTCTTTATTTTTAACAGCATCTATTTGTTATTCGGTATCTGAATTACTGTTGTCTAGTGCGTGATCGCTACCAGCGGGCGCGAAGCGGCGCGCCCCTCACCGAGGACAAAAAAACACGATGCTCACGCAAACACTCAAACAATGGCTGCACAAAATGTTCGCCTGGTGGCCCTGGAAACAGCAACCTGCCGAGACCAGCTATGCCGGGACTGCTGTTTCTTCCAGGCAGGAAGAAATGCCGGGGCTACCACTGCGCTTCACCGACGATGGTGTCGCTCCCCAATCAGGGGGCGCGCCGCGACGCTTTACTGCCGAGCAGTGGCCTGGTTCTCTTGTGCAACCCCCCGCCTCCCCGATACCAGGCGAATCGTCTGAACCACACCCCCCGTTATTGCCACCACGAGGAGAAATGACAACGGAACCTATCAGAGGGCCGATCAGCGCTCCCTCTGCGAATATGCAACCCATACCGGCTACACCGGAGCAACGCCTGGATTTCTTGCGCTACCTGGTGCAGCGCGGCATCGTGAACGAGGGGTTTGAACAGGGTCGGGTGCCTCAACAATATAGAAGAAATTCCTGAGGCACGGTTTTTCATGAGGCAGGTGGAACACCTGAGGTAGATACCTCTGTATAAAAATCGTGCCCGGAAAAGAAATAAT
This sequence comes from Ktedonobacteraceae bacterium, assembly GCA_039937055.1. Taxonomy (GTDB): domain Bacteria; phylum Chloroflexota; class Ktedonobacteria; order Ktedonobacterales; family Ktedonobacteraceae; genus JALYTT01. The sequence continues at coordinate 5,275 of JBDTHH010000378.1, forward strand.
TAGTCCTCGATCGCGGCTTCGCTCAAGCGCAACACCAGCCGGCAGAAATGGAGCATGGCCGCAGCAAATTCTAGATAGGCTTCATCACTGGTGGCGCCCTGCTGGTTGCTCGCGGCCCGGCGGCGCAAGGCCCGCAGCACAACCATCACATCTTCTTTGGAGGCCGTATCAAGGTCACCACGCTGCATCAGGCGAATGACCTGCGTCACGATGGAGTCAACTTCGCGGCGCATCAAACGGAGATCGGTGAGCCAGGCATCGTCGTCATCATCTGGCGTATCCCCCCACGTCAGAGCGTCTGCTGCTGGTTCGCGTCGCTTTGCATCCCTATGCATAGACCGGTGCATCGCCTGGAGATGAGTCTGAGGACCTGGTTCTTCCAGCGTGACCCCTAGCTCACGGAGTAGCTCGGCCAGTTCTCTTTCCCAGCCAGCCATGGAATACCTCCTTCTGAAATAACCACTATCAACATCCTGAAGCACGATGAAAGTGTAACACAGTGTGCCACCTCTGTAAATGGGTCGAATGGGCTGAAATCTCATCTACGAAAGTACCAGCGCTTTCTCTCCAAAAGGTGCGCGGGCTTTGTGCGTAGGGGCGTGGTTTTGTGGGTAGGGGCG
>JBDTHH010000379.1:0-5474 GCA_039937055.1 Ktedonobacteraceae bacterium
CGTGAACACCATCTTTCTTCGCAGAAAATCACTTCCACCCCGTTTCACCGTTGAGGTGGAGCAGGGTGGAAATCCAGCAACCTCCCCTCTTAACTTCATATCTACGGGTGTACCCCTATGCAAATTAGAGTGTGGACAGGCACAGCACCTTCAGTTTATAGATGCCTGCATTGCAGGGAAGCCAAAACTCGTCTATACTATGACAAGACGAATACCATTCGACGAAAGTACAGTCTCATGCTTCCGAAAGCTGGCGAAGAAAAACAGGAACAACAGATGGCGCGCACTCAGCGGCGCGAGCTCGAAGTTGAGCTGGCCGAGCAGTACGCGCAACTCCCGCGCAGGCCTCGTAATCGGCGGCGCCTGGTGGCTTTGATAGTATTTGCGGCCATTGCGGCCCTCGTGGGCCTCTATGGACTGCTGATTTTGCTGCCCTCACCGGCCCAGACCCCCATTGCTGGCGTCGCCGTGGGGAAGGCCGCGCCTAATTTCACTTTACCTATCCTGGGTGGCGCCAACAGCACCGGCTCTATCACACTTCAGGCGCTTCACGGACATCCCGTCGTCGTCAACTTCTGGTCTGAGTCGTGCATACCCTGCCGGGCTGAGGTGCCCTATCTGCAGCGCATCTATGCGCAGTACGCCTCACACGGCGAGTTTACCTTGCTTGGCATCAACCAGGCGGACCCCAAGGACGATATCGCGACGTTCGGCCGGCAGTTTAAGGTCACCTACCCCCTCCTCTTCGATAAAGACAGCGCCGTCAACACAGCCTATGGGATCACCGCCGTCCCCACAACGTACTTTATCAACGGCAATGGTATCGTGCGCGCGGTCTCTATCACACAGCTTACGCCCGCGCTGATGAAGCAAGGGCTGGCAGCCATCGGTGTCAGCATTCCTGGCTGAAACCCTGCACGCGGAGCAGATTGCTCACGTGATTACCAAAATTTAACACTCTCGCTGCCTTCGCGGCATCAGGGAATATCCAAGTCAGCTATACTATCAAAAAGAGCTTTTGCATATTGAGGAGAATACCATGTCACCACATATAGACCAGGCACGCTTCGGCCTGATGCAGCGCTACTGGGACGCGGCCAACTACCTGACAATCGGTCAGATCTATTTACAGAGCAACCCCCTTCTCAAAGAGCCACTGCGGCCCGAACATATTAAGCCGCGCTTACTTGGACACTGGGGTACATCGCCCGGACTGAACTTCATCTATGTACATGTCAATCGACTCATTCAAGATCACGATGCAAATATGATCTACCTGGCTGGCCCTGGACACGGCGGACCGGCTATGCTGGCCAATGTGTATCTCGAAGGCACGTATAGCGAGATCTACCCGCACATTACGCAGGACAGCGAAGGTATGCACCACTTCTTCCGCCAGTTCTCGACGCCCGGCGGCGTGCCCAGCCATGTCAGCGTCCCTACTCCCGGCTCAATTCACGAAGGCGGCGAATTAGGCTACGTGCTGGTGCATGCCTTCGGCGCGGTCTTTGATAATCCAGACCTGGTCGCCATCGCTGTCGTCGGCGATGGCGAAGCCGAGACCGGACCCCTTGAAGGCTCTTGGAAAAGCCTTAAATTCTTGAACCCCGTTCGCGACGGCGCGGTTCTGCCGATCTTGCATCTCAATGGCTATAAGATCTCCGGCCCGACGATCTTCGGGCGCGATGATGACGAGTCCATCCAGCAACTACTCTCAGGCCACGGCTACGAGGTCCACTTCGTGGAAGGCAACGATCCTACACGCATGCACCAGGCCTTCGCCGAGACCTTGGAGACCTGCTACACGAAAATCCGCGCGTATCAAGCCGATGCGCGCCAGCATGGCTTCACCAAACGCCCACACTGGCCCGCCATCGTCCTGCGCACCCCCAAAGGCTGGACCGGCCCCAAGGTCGTCGATGGTCTGCCCATCGAAGGTACCTTCCGCGCTCACCAGGTGCCGGTGGCCGATGTGCAGGCCAACCCGCAACATCTGAAGATCCTCGAAGACTGGATGCACAGCTATAAACCAGAAGAGCTTTTTGACGAGCAGGGGCGCCTGATCCCTGAACTGGCGGCGCTTGCCCCCAAAGGCGATCGTCGCATGGGAGCCAATCCCCATGCCAACGGCGGGAAGGTATTAGTAGAGTTGGATCTCCCTGACTTCACAGACTATGCCGTCGATGTCAAAGAGCCTGCAAACTCGTTCCATGAAAATACACGCCCCATGGGCAAGATGATGCGCGACATGTTTACCAGAAACGCCGAACAGCAGAATTTCCGCATCTTCTGTCCCGATGAGACCAATTCAAACCGCCTGGGCGATGTCTTCGATGTGGAAAACCGCTTCTTTGAGGAAGAGATTATCTCCAGCGATGACCACCTCTCCCCCGATGGTCGCGTGATGGAGGTGCTGAGCGAGCACCTCTGCCAGGGATGGCTCGAAGGCTATATTCTGACCGGACGCCATGGCCTATTCGCTACCTACGAGGCCTTCGCGATGATCACTGACTCGATGACGATCCAGCACGCCAAGTGGCTCCAGGGCGCGCTCGATCACCCCTGGCGCGCGCCGATTGCCTCGCTGAACATTCTGCTGACCTCTACCTGCTGGCGCAACGATCACAACGGCTTCAGCCACCAGGGACCTGGACTTATCGATAGCGTGCTTTCAAAGAAAGGCTCGGTCGCGCGCATCTACCTGCCGCCCGACGCGAACTGCCTGCTCTCGGTCACCGACCACTGCTTCCGTAGTCGCAATTATGTCAACCTTATCGTCATTGATAAGCAACCCCACCTGCAATACCTGACTATGCAAGAGGCCATCGAGCACTGCACACGTGGGCTCTCCACGTGGCACTGGGCCGGCAACGAGAAGCACATCGAGCCGGATGTGGTGCTGGCTTGCGCCGGCGATGTCATGACGAAAGAGATCGTTGCGGCGGCCTGGTGGCTGCGACGCCACATTCCAGAATTGAAGGTACGCGTGGTGAACGTGGTGGACCTGATGACGCTCTACCCGGCAGATGTCCACCCGCACGGCATAGACGATGCCGCCTTCATTGAGCACTTCACCGAGGATAAGCCCGTGGTCTTTGCCTTCCATGGCTACCAACGCGCCATCCACCAGGTGATCCACGGCCGCCCAAGCCCTGGCCGGTTCCATGTGCGCGGCTTCAACGAGCAGGGTACGACGACAACACCGTTCGATATGGTTGTGCTCAACGAAGTCAGTCGCTATCATCTCTGCATGGTAGCATTAAAATACGCCAAACGCGTCAGACACCTCGCGCCACCGCTGATCCAGGAATGCAATGATATACTTAGCCGACACCACAGCTATGTACGCACCAACCTGGAAGACATGCCTGAGGTGCGCGATTGGGTGTGGAGCGACTAGTTTATGAAAATACTGGTACTCAACGCGGGATCAAGCAGCCAGAAGAGCCGCCTATACGAGCTAGATGGCACGCCGCCGGTACAGCCGCCGGCGGCGCTCTGGGAGGCCGATGCCGACTGGTCACTACACGAGGGCCGGGCCGCGATCAAGGTCAAGACCGCCAACGGCGCGACACTGAACGAGGATCACCCATCCGACTCGCGCCCGGCAGTGATCGCGCGTATGCTCGACACGCTCTGGCACGGTCCAACGCGCGTCATCGATCAGCCATCCGATATCGCGCTGGTCGGCCACCGCGTTGTGCATGGAGGCCAGGACTACCGCGAGAGCGTCATCATCACGCCGGAGGTCAAGGCGGCCATCAACCGCCTGGCCGCTTTCGCCCCCGTTCACAATCCGGCGAACCTGGAGGGTATCGAAGCCAGCGAGCAGACCTTTGGCTCCATACCCCAGGTAGCGGTCTTCGATACGGCCTTCCACAGCCAGTTATCCCAGGAGACCGTGGTCTATCCCGGCCCGTACTCGTGGTTCGAGCAGGGCATTCGCCGCTACGGGTTTCATGGCATCAGCCATCAATACTGCGCCCAGCGGGCCGCCCAGCTCCTGGGACGCGACCTGCGCGACCTGCGCCTGATTACCTGCCACCTGGGCAATGGCTGCTCGCTCGCCGCCATCCACCAGGGACACAGCATCGATACCACCATGGGCTTCACCCCCCTCGAAGGACTGATGATGGGCAGCCGCTCCGGCACGGTTGACCCCGGTATCCTCACGTACCTGTTACGCCAGCGAGAGTGCAGCTTCGACGAGCTTGAAGAGGTGCTCAACAAGTCATCCGGCCTGCTAGGCATCTCCGGGGTCTCAAGCGACATGCGCGAGGTGCTGGCCGCCATCACTAAAGGCAACACGCGCGCGAAACTGGCCTTCGATATGTTCGTCTACCGCCTGCGCTTCTACATCGGCGCCATGCTGGCAAATCTGGGCGGTCTCGATGCCCTGGTCTTCGCGGGCGGCATCGGCGAGAACTCTGCCGAAGTGCGCGCCGCCGCCTGCACAGCCTTCGGGTTCCTTGGCCTTCAAATCGACCAGGCGAAAAACACGCACTCACCCGCCGACCAGGATATCGCCACGCCAGAGTCCACGACGCGCGTCCTGGTGATCCAAACCCAGGAGGACTGGGCCATCGCCAAAGAGTGCTGGCGGCTACGCCCACATCATGGGGATTGATACCCACATAAGCATACAAGAGTGCCAGGAGGGTAGGGGCGCCGTTTACAAGCCCCTACCCGCCCTCTCGCTCTGGTTGGTAAAGCCTGGCCCCATCCAATCTATTTATCCCTATATCAACTACGCAACATATAGGTTATAATAGTGGTGCAAGCGAGGCATTCTTACAACACCTGGGGGTCCTGTATGAGCACATCCGCGTCCTCTTCTGCCAGCTACAAGGTTGCAGCCATCCAGTATGAACCGCTTCAAGGTGAGAAAGAGCAGAACATACACGATCTCCTGCGCCTGGTTGACGAGGCAGCTCGCCAGGGGGCGCGGCTGATCGTCTTGCCGGAGATGGCTACCACCGGCTACTGCTGGGAATCGCGCGCCGAGATCGCTCCCTGTGTCGAACCCATCCCTGGCCCGACGACCGGACGCTTCCACCAACTTGCCATGCACTACGACTGCTACATTGCCGTCGGCCTGCCTGAAGTGGACCCCGAAACCAGCGCGTACTACAATACGCTGGCCCTGATCGGCCCGCAGGGTATCATCGGCACCTATCGCAAAATCCATGCCTACATTTCGGAGCCGCGCTGGGCCCGCGACGGTGACCTGGGCTGGCCCGTCTGGGAGACCCCCCTGGGCCGCCTGACGGCCTGCATCTGCATGGATGCCATGTACTTCGAGTCGACGCGTGTCCCCGCGCTGCACGGAGCCGATGTCGTGCTTTTCCCCACCAACTGGGTCGCTGAAAAAAGTCCCAGCAGTTGCTGGATGGCACGGGCCTTTGAAAATGGGGTCTACCTGGTCGCCGCTAATCGCTACGGGCAGGAACGCGGCGTGCAGTTCAGCGGCGGAA
>JBDTHH010000380.1:0-3937 GCA_039937055.1 Ktedonobacteraceae bacterium
TGATCTGCAAGTCGCGCTCAATTTCGATCTCCAGGAAGCCGTTGTCTTTTTTCCCCGATACGTCTAGCAGCGAGCCGGCGTTACAGCACAGCAGACGGTGCCTGCCATCGGACAGGTCCCACACATGACTACGGTGAATATGTCCGCAACACAGCAGGTCAACATTGAGTTCGATCAGCGATTGCAGGATATCGGCCGAGCGGGGCACGATATCGCCCGGCTTCAGGGTCTTCGTGGGTACGGGCAGGAAGCTATGATGCGCGCAGAAGATGCGGAACTCTCCCAGCGTGCCCCTGTTATAATGCTTACTGGCCACCTCCAACTGGCGCGGCGTGATCTCCGGCGCGCTGTTGAGTCCGACCGCGCTGACCCCGTTGGCGCGGTAGAAAAATTCTGTGGCCTCGAAATGATCAAAGTACTTGCCCTGCCGCCCGTAATCGACGCTCTCCAATTTATCGATCTCTTCAAGAAGATTGGCGGGCGTGGGATGCGTCAGCAGGAAGTACTCCAGGTCGCTGCGTTCCTGTGGCGCTGGCATGATAGTGCGCGCCTGGTCACGGTTTCCTGGAATCATCAGCACGGTGCAAAAGTCGAGCGAATCTAAAAAGCGCTTCACACGCTGAAACTGTTCATCGAGGCCATCGTTGGTCAGATCCCCCGTGATCAGGATAATGTCTGGCTTCAGGGCTTCAAATTGCCTGCGGCCCTCTTTCAGAAGGGCCCAGGTTTCGGGGGATTCGTGATAATGAAGATCGGAAACATGCAGGATTTTCACGCTGGCCTGGCCTCCTTGACCCTTGTCGCAGACACGCTGGCCTGTTTGCTCTGTTCATCATACCACGTTACGAGACAGGTTCAGGTGTACAGCAATCAATTGCCCCGTCAAGGTTCATGGCACGGATATCAAGCCGAATCACTACGCGGGCGTCTCACCCGTGCCATGAACCTTGACAATGTACTACGGCGCGTTACAATAAAGGGAGAAGTGCCTGGCGCAACGCGGCCTGGACCTGTTCGATCGACCGTTTACCATCGATAACGTTGAAGCTAAACTCTTTTTGCATGCTTTGGTACTCGCTATACATGCTGTATTCGAAGGATTGGAAGCTTTCCAGAGCCTCCGGGGTCAATATTGGGAGTTGTGAGGGCAGTAGCGCTGTCTGGGAAGATACAGCCGCCGCCAGTTCCTGTTCCCGGCGCGTACGCTCTTTTTTAGTCTTTTTGCCTTTCTGTTTCCTGGCATGCCGGTCGGAGGATTCCGCTCGCATATGCCGCAGCGCGATACGCTGTTGCAGCAATGCCAGGCGGCGTTTCACGGCCTCTTCGGGGCTGATGTGCAGGTAGAGCACAATATCCGGCTGCACGGAGAAACGGTAGAGGTTGCGTACCCAGGTAGGGTCGAGTCCGCGCGCGCCATCGCGCGCCAGGGCCGTATAGGTGTAGCGGTCGGCCAGGACGATCTCCCCGCGCTCCAGGGCCGGCTTGATGACGCGCTGGGTGCGATCGAGGTGATCGGCGCAAAAGAGCAGGCTGTAGGTCAGCGGCTGCAACGGTGATCCGGTCTGCGCGCGAGTCAGGATATCGGAGATCAGCGGCGAGGTGCGCAGGGCGGTCCTGGTCACGGGGTAGCGCTGCTTCATAAGCCAGTCGTGCAGGAGTTGGACCTGCGTGGTGCGCCCTGAGAGATCAATGCCCTCCAGGACGATGAGCTTCGCGCGCCCGGCCCGGTACGCCGGCCCACTCGCGCTATGTAGCTCATAGATCAGCCGCGAATCGCTTAGCATAGCCCTTCCTCACCCGGCTCGTCTGGCAACGTCTGCGCGACCGCCTGCCGCAATAGGCGTTGCTGTTCCTTGACTGTCTGCGTGGCGTCCAGGCGCAATACATGCGAGCCGGCAAGCACACGCTCGTATTCCTGCAAGATGCGCCGCTGGAAAGAGCGGAAGTTCTCGATGGGGTTGGCGCTCAATTTGAGGTCCAGGCCGGCCTGGTAGTACTTCACACGCGTGGCGCCGCTCAAGATGCGCTCCAGGGACTGATCGGCGCTAATCTGAAAGTAGATGGCGAGATCGGGCCGGAGCGCGAAGCGGTAGACATCCTCGATCCACCTCTGCTCAACGCCACGCGCCAGGTCGCGCGCCAGGGCCGTATACACGTAGCGATCGGCCAGCACGATGGCGCCGCGCCGCAACGCCGGCACAATCTCCCGCTCATAGGATTCGGCGAAGTCCGCCGCCTGCAGGATGCTCAAGAGCATGGGGTCCATATACCCTTGCTTCTTGCCAGCCTTCAACGCCCGCTTGATGAGTTTAGAAGGTTGCCAGGTGACGATCCGCGCTTCATAACCTTCGGACTGCAACCAGAAGCGCAGCAGTTGCAACTGCGTGCTTTTACCGGAGCCATCCACCCCCTCGGCCGCGATCAACCTGCCAGCATAGCTATGCGTTCTCCCGGAGGAGGCGCCCTCGTCCGGCGCTGTTATCTCACTCGGCATACCTGAAACCTGCCTCCCTTCCTTCCTCATCTAGAGCATAACCTATCCTCCGTAAGATTGCAATATGTACCTATCGTGAGCCAGGACCATGAACCCGTCGCTCAATCATTTCTCTTATTATATCTATACATTTGCATGTATACTATTGAGAAAGTTCATAACAAGAATATACTACTTAATAGGTACCTATGTAATAGCACATAGGTACGCAATATTATGACTTTGTTTCTTACGCGTTCTTCCCAGCTATGGGGCAGACATGAGAGGGGTTTCTATGCACATTTGGTTACGAAAACAATGGGTTATAGCGCTGGTGCTAGGGCTATTGCTCTTAAGTTCCTGGTTGATCTTCTCAAGTAAAGAGCATGCCAGCGGTGCTCCCGGTGGTTCTGTACCGCCAACGTATAACAACACTGGCATCAGCGATGATAGCAATCCGCTGGCGGCCAATTTCGATGCCGCCCACAACAGTTACTCGGCCCAGGCGCTGGTCACCGCAGGGGCCGCACCCGGTCAAACGGTCATCGTCAACGGCATCCACTTCACCTGGCCCAACGTAGCGACGGCGACGCCGGATAACTGGCAAGCGGTCGGCCAGACCATCTCTTTCACCACAGCCCCTGGAAACAGCATCCTGGCCTTCCTGGGAGCCGCGCACTTCGGCCCTTCAATCGGCACGGGGACGATTAACTATAGCGATGGCACCAGGCAAAACTTCCACCTGGCCTTCAGCGACTGGACGCTCAATGGCGGCGCGTCGCAGCCTGCCTTCGGCAACACCACAGCCTTAACCATGCCCTACCGCAACTACAAGGGGGGCCAGGACCAGGCCCTGACCTATGTCTTCTATACGCAAGTAACTCTGCATACGAACGGGAGCCGGTCGGTAGTCAGCGTTACGTTGCCTGCTGTCACGAACAACGGAACACTGCATGTCTTTGCTATAAGCACAAATACGCTACCGCCAACGCCCACGCCATCACCTACCAACACGCCATCGCCTACTGCTACACCATCGCCCACGCCATCGCCTACTGCTACACCATCGCCCACGCCTTCTCCCACCGCCACGCCTACTGACACGCCAACACCTACCCCCACACCATCGCCTACTGACACGCCATCTCCCACCGCCACGCCAGGTGGTGGCTAATCCTCTAGATGAGAATGAGCTGAGGATACATCTGGGGCGCCCTCACATGCAGCAGTATTGAGGTACTGTAGCATGTAGGGGCGCCCCTCCTTGCACTATCGTGTTGGAACAGGGCACCCGCAAGGGAGTGCCCGTACATATCATACCTCGCGATCGGCGCCCCCAGACGAATCACCAGACCAGCCATGGACCCTGCTATAGGCACGGGTCCTCATCGTCGCGCCCTCCCCACCCGGTCAGAGATGTAGTGGCGATCCCTTGCGGTCGCCCTGTCCCAGCTCCATCATGTG
>JBDTHH010000381.1:0-7389 GCA_039937055.1 Ktedonobacteraceae bacterium
AACTTCTCCATCTTTTTCAGGAAGCACCTCTGTTGTGCCGGTATGCATGTGTCCTCGCAGCAGGACGCGCACCGGAGCCTCGCCAACCAGATTCCTCCACCAGGGATACACAACGATCAGCCGCAAAGTTTCGCCCTCCTGCACATAGCGCAACGGCGTGGTAAACTCCTTCCCAGTCTTGCGCCCGGTAAATGTGAGAAGCAGGAGCCGCTCACTCCTCATTCTATGCCACGGAGAACGCAAGATGATCGTCGCTAACCCGTTGGCCAGGATGCGGACAGGCCGGGGCGGCCTGGGATGGTGGACACTTGTGTGGGTTTCGTTCATCAGTTTGCTCTTGTTAGTTGAGCCAATCGGCTCTATTCCCTGGCCAGGCCTCCACACCACATGGTGTACTGTCCAGGGCCCACGTCCGTTGAAATGTGCTCAGGAACCCAACCTCCCCTCCTCAGAGTTTGGTGAAGCCAGAGCACTGTGCGCCAAAGCGCACCACACACCATCTGGCCGGAGTATAGAGTATGACATGCAAAGATGTCAACCAGGAAAGAACGGCCGCTGATCCGTAGCGCGTGGCTTGCCTTGCCCGCGCTGGCCAACGATCTGGGTGAGCGTGCGACGTGAGCGAGGCAAGCCACGCGCTACGGATCAGCGGGCATTGCTGGCCCGCTTAATGCCGGAAATGCCGTCTGCCGGTAAGGATCATGGCGATGGCGTAGCGGTTCGCCATGCGGATCGACTCCTCGTCGCGCACGGAGCCGCCAGGCTGGATGATCGCGGTGATCCCGGCTTTGGCGGCGGTTTCCACGCCATCGGCAAAGGGGAAGTAGGCATCCGACGCCAGCACCGAGCCGCGCGCACGCTCGGCGGCCTTCTCAACCGCCAGTTGCACACTGGTGACACGATTCATCTGGCCTGCGCCCACTCCCACGATGGCCAGCTTGTGCGCCAGCACGATGGCGTTGGACTTCACATGGCGTACCACTTTCCAGGCAAACATCAGGTTGGTTACCTCTTCTAATGTGGGTTCGCGCTCGGTGACCACCCGGTAGGCCAGCTCCTGCTCTCCAATAGCGTCAGGTGTCTGGAACAGCAGCCCGCCGCTGATACTGCGCACCTCCGGCCTACCTGATTTGAAGGACTGTGTGTTGATCGTGCTGGGATCGATCGGGCAGTGCGTCGCCAGCAAGCGCAGGTTCTTCTTGGCATAGAGTATGGCGAGCGCGGCGGGCGTGAACTCCGGGGCAATGATGGCTTCGTAGAATAACTGTGCCATCTCCTGGGCCACGTCGGCATCGACCACACGATTGCAGCCGATGATGCCCCCATATGCCGAGATCGGGTCGCCGGCGTGGGCTTTTTTGTAGGCCTCCCACAGGGTATCGCCGCAGGCCAGGCCACAGGGGTTCGTGTGCTTGATAATCGCTGTCGCCGGAGCCGCGAAACTTCCTACCGCTGCCAGGGCCGCATCGAGGTCGAGCAGGTTGTTGTAGGATAGCTCCTTGCCGTGCAGTATCTCGGCCCCTGCTACGGTCGGAGTCATGGCTGTCGTTGTGCTATCCAGCCAGCGATAAAAGGCGGCTCGCTGGTGGGGATTTTCCCCGTAACGCAGCACCTGCGCGCGCTTCAGAGGCAGCGTCAGGTCTTCAGGGAAGTAGTCGGCGTCCTGCGCGCGCAGGTACTCGGCGATGGCCGTATCGTAGCTGGCGGTGTGCTGGAAGGCGATAGCAGCCAGGCGGCGGCGCGTCTCCAGGCTGACGCTGCCTGTTGCGCGCCACTCCTCCATCACTGACGTGTAGTCCTGCGGGCGCACCAGCACGATCACATCCTGGAAGTTCTTGGCGGCGGCGCGCATCAGCGTAACACCGCCGATATCGATCTGCTCCTGCGCCTCGCTTAGCGTGACCCCCTCACAGGCAATCGTTTCGGTGAACGGGTAGAGGTTGACGGCAACGATATCGATGGGGGTGATCTGCTGCTCCTGTAGTTCTTCCATATGAGCGGCACTGTCACGACGCGCCAGAATACCACCATAAATAGCCGGATGCAGCGTCTTGACACGTCCATTAAGGATCTCAGGAAAATCAATTAACGCGCTGACCGGCTCCGCCTGGATATTCGCCGTGTTCAAGGCGTGCGCGGTGCCGCTGGTTGAGAAAATCGTCACATCATGTGCCTGTAATTCACGCGCCAGTTCCGTCAGCCCCTCACGGTTGGCGACACTGATGATTGCTCGCATAAAGTGTCCTTTCGGCTAAAAAATGCATCGTACAGAGTGTCGATGCTCGGATCTATGAATGAGGAGTCCTTGTACCAGTATATCTTACACCGCGTTCCGCCAAATGGAAAACGCTCACCTGATCTATAGATCAGCATTCTTAACCGGAGTGTGGTACTTTCCTGCTACCCCTGTGGTCAGGTTGTAAAAACTGCCCTACGCCTGTGGTAATATCGCAAACAGATTAGCCAATATGCATTATTTGATATAAGGACATGCCATCAAATTTCAGGTCGTTTCGCAGTGTGTCAGACTAAGACAATCAGGGTCGCCTCTCTAGAGGACGCCCCGTGTTCGCATCACTTGGAAGGGATAGAGGTACTCATGCGCAAGCAACCAAAGTTTTCAGGTATTCAGGGGGGAGGACGACGCGGGCACTTTTCACCGCTTGCTCTGGTAGGCATCCTGGTGCCGCTCGTTCTGGTTATGATAGTGGGGACGGCCTTCGTGCTGCCGCGTTTGAGGTCGCACGCGGCGGATGTTAACGTGAATTGCACGCTGATCGTGCCGGATCAGCCTCTGACGGTCCAGGGGCTGGCTACCCCCTATCAATTGCTGGCCACGGACCCCGCGAAAGGCCCCTGCAACGAGGCGACGGCCGGCCAGGCGGCTTTTGTGCAGGCGGCGGTCATCGATCCGGCCACGGGACACATCGCGGTCTACGATCCCCTGGTGATTGACCAGGGCACGAAGCCGCTGGCTGCGCCCGTCCTGCCTGCCCTGCCAGCGGGAGGGATTGTGGGTATCTGGTTTGGCTTCAACGGCAGTAATTTGCTGCTGCAGGGAGCAGGCGTGCGCCAGGGCCGCTGCGTCAACGGTATCAAAGGCTCGATATTTGGGCAGGTCGCCTACTGTAACGCCCCGGCTTTCTTCGATAGCGCCAACCTGGCCATCCACTCCGGCAAGCTTGTACCTCCGGCTCTGGGGCGCGCGAAGGATGGGCTGCCCTGCCCCACGGTGCGCGACTTCAGTGTCGTGGATATGGACCAGAGCGATAATGTGACGACATCCTACCTTATGAACGCGAACGGGCAGACGGCGCAGATGAACGCGGCGAACATCGCGGCCGAGCAGGGCGCGCATACACAGGTCAACGGCAGCGATAACCGCCTGCTATCGATCGCGCTGGATGGCGCTCTCGGCTGTACACCCTGGATGGCGCCCGACCTGGCTGACCCAGGCCAGACGGTGACCGCACTGCCCCTCAACGAACTCCAGGCGGCGGCCCACCAGACAGATCCGGTAGCCATGGTACCCAATCACGATCCGATGGTGACCGTCAACGGCAATACTAACCTGACCAAGCTTAACGCTTATCGCCGGGGCGTCGATCAGCCACAGGTGCAGAACGCCAGCATGTCCAGCACGAGGACATACTGCAACGACCTCTTTACAATTAGCCCGACGCGTATGCTGCTTGATGCGCACTTGACCAGGGTTCGTCCATCGCCCGACGCGGCCGCCGCGAACTCACTCTTCACGTTCCTGGCGCAGCGCTTCGTGGCTACCTACGAGGCGAACGGCCTCAACTGTATGAAGCTCCTGAACATGCCCGACCCCGTTCAGGTGAAGACCGACGCCGCCGGCGTCGCCATCGCCGCTACGATCGACGGGACTGTGGTCAGCACGCCCCTCGATTGTAATGTAAACGGCACGCTGGTGCTCGGCTGCGCAGGCACCACCACGATCAACGGCCAGACATGCAGCCTCACGATGGACCGCAAAGCCCACCAGATCGTGATTACCTGCCCGGCCCAGCAAAATCAGCCGTAAATACACCGGCTATTCCACCACCAAATGCAGATGGGCCTCGGAAATTTCCGAGGCCCATCTCTCTTAATGCGTTGCTACGCCATGTGATTAGAAGCTACTTCAGGCTTCCGCGCCGTTGCTGGCAGGAACTCCTGCCCCCTCGACCGGCATGCTAAATACCAGCGAGGGGCGGTCGGGGAACTCCGGGAAGACGCCGACATTGCGCCGCTCGCGCGTGGCATGCCCGAACTTGACATAGCCATCAACCAGAGCGTACAGCGTGTGGTCGCGTCCCACGCCAACGGAGACGCCGGGCCTGATCTTGGTGCCGCGCTGGCGCACGATGATGCTGCCGGCACGCACCAGCTCGCCATCGTAGTGCTTGACGCCGAGCATCTTTGGCTTGCTGTCACGACCGTTGCGTGAACTGCCTACCCCTTTTTTATGAGCCATGCTTACTCCTCCTCCGCCGTACTATCCGTGTCACCACTGTCCTCAGTGTCCTCAATCTTCGAGGTACGGCGCCGGCGAGTCGACTTCTTTAGACTATCACTGTCCGTATCGCTATCGCTATCGCTAGAGACCGTCTCTCCGGCCGTCTCCGCTCCCGGCGAAACCATCTCATCCTCGGCGGATGCCTGCTGCTCTTCCGGCGCTTTCCCGGTGATCAGGCTGATGCCGTCGGCCAGGACATCATCGATGCTCAGGTATGTCAGTTCCTGGCGATGGCCCCGGCGGTGGCGATAGCGCTTCTTTGATTTGTACTTGAAAACAATTTCTTTTTTTCCGCGACCGTGGCGCACGGCGGTGGCAACCACTGCAGCGTTGCTCACAAACGGCGTGCCAATCATCGCGCGGTCCGAGTCCGAGATCAGCAGCACCTCTTCAATGCGCACCTGCTCCCCCTCTTCGAAAGGCAGCCGGTTGACTTCGATCGTCTGGCCGACGGAAACTTTGTATTGTCTTCCACCACTTTTAATAACTGCGAACATTTCCCCTTCTTTCTTCCTTTCCCACCTCCGCATATACAGATACGAGATACGTGGAAGGCGTTGGTGGAGGCCTTCCTCACAGTTCCCGCACCTGCCTGTGAGCCAGCTCTCTTCAAGCCAACGATCACGCGGAGCGGATAGCCTCTATTTGCGTGAGGCATAGGGTACCGGTCTGATCCTTCTGTTGGGAGTGTGAATTACCCTTTTGGACACACGGTAGCCAGGACATGATAGCAGTCCTACGGGCGGTTTGTCAAGCCGCCGCCCCTACCCCTCATCGCGCCGCTTCTCCAGCCACTTCCTGATGGCAGCCTCTTTCCCCTGGTGTCCTGGTTCGTAGTAGCGGCGACCCCTCAGGCTGGCGGGGAGGTACTCTTGCAGTTGCAGCGCGGGAGGGCGTTCGGGGTCCTCGATGCGCATGTCTTTGTAGTAGTCGTGGGCATATTTATAGTCTTTACCGTAATCGAGGTCCTTCATCAAACGGGTGGGCGCATTGCGGATGTGCAGGGGCACGGGATCGTTGCGCGTCTGCTCTATGTCCTCCTGCACGCGGCCATACGCGACCTCCAGGGCATTGCTTTTGGGTGCGGTCGCCAGGTGGACAACGGCCTGGGCAAGCGCCAGGTTGCCCTCCGGCAGACCCACAAAATGCACAGCCTGCTGCGCCGCCACGCAGATCATCAGCGCCTGCGGGTCGGCCATACCCACATCTTCCGAGGCAATGCGCACCAGACGGCGCGCGATATAGAGCGGGTCCTCGCCGGCTTCGAGCATGCGCGCAAGCCAGTAGAGACCACCATCGGGGTCGGAGCCACGCACGGATTTGTGCAGCGCTGAGATCATATCGTAGTGCTGGTCGCCACCCTTGTCATAGAGCAGGGCGCGGTGCTGCATGACCTCTTCAACCAGCGGCAGAGTGATGTGCCGCGCCGCTTCGCCTGCTTGCATCGTGCCGTTGCCGCTCCCCTGGGCCGCCAGTTCCAGCATGTTGAGCGCGGTGCGGGCGTCACCATTGGCGAAGAGCGCCATCTGTTGCAGCGCGGCCTCGTCAACGGTGAGATGCATGTTACCGAGGCCGCGCTCCTTGTTCGCCAGCGCGCGCCGCAGGAGGGTGACGATATGCTCCTCGGTCAGCGCTTTGAGCGTGAAGACGCGAGAGCGCGACAGGAGGGCGCTATTCACCTCGAAGCTGGGGTTCTCTGTGGTGGCCCCGATCAGCGTCACCACGCCGCGCTCGACATGTGGCAGCACGGCGTCCTGCTGCGCCTTGTTGAAGCGGTGAATCTCGTCGATAAACATGATCGTCGGCTGCCCGCTGAACTGGCGGAGTTTGCGTGCCTCTTCGATAACCTTGCGCAGGTCGGCCACCCCTGCCGAGACGGCGCTGAGCCTGGCGAAGCGCGCGTGTGTCTGGCGCGCGATCACCTCCGCCACAGTTGTTTTGCCACTGCCCGGCGGACCCCACAGGATCATCGACGGGATGCGGTCGCCCTCGATGCTGCGCCGCAAGAGCCGCCCCGGCGCCAGCAGGTGCTCCTGCCCCAGGATCTCATCAAGCGTGCGCGGCCGCATGCGCGCCGCCAGCGGCTCATCCGCCGTTTGTCGCGACCCCGCCACCGGAACCTCGTCGGTGCCAAAGAGCGATGATTGATCTGCCATATATCCGTCTTTCCCACTCGTTCTACAGAGAACATCTCCCCCAAAGATACACCCTCCAGCCCTCTAAGGGCAAATCCTGCTCCTACTGCGCAGCTATGCAAACATCTTCGTCAATTCATGTCTTGCGTAAAAGGAGAAAGATCCAATCTTGATCGCGATCGCTGGGACCAGGCTCATCCCTCTCGTTAGTAGTGCTTTTCTCAAGGACGGTAAAGCCGGCTGCAAGGCACAGGTCTCGTATCTCATCTTCCTGGAAATACGTGAAGAAACGCAGCCTTCCCTGAGTTGTACTATCCCCAATGTTCTCCTCTCCAAGATCTTTACCTTTCTTGACGATGATACAACAGGGCGCCCCAGCTTTGAGTACCCTGTTAAATTCTTTAAGCACATAAGGTATCTGGTGGCGCTCTAGATGCAAGACACTGGCGCAAGACCAAACGCCATCAACGGAGCCTTCGAGGAGCGGGATGCTTCGTATATCCGCCTGGATAAAACGGCAGGAAGGCGCAAAACGTTCAGCAATCTTGAGCAATTCTGCGGATAGGTCAGCCCCAATCACCGAAAAACCTCGTTCCACAAAAGCCTGGCAATCTCTCCCCCCTGCACAGCCAGCATCCAGAATCGTTCCTCGTGGCACAACGTTTCGACAAAAGGCCTCGAACTCTTTCTGAGGGCACTTATCCTGTGTTCTCTTTACATAATTCTGGGCAA
>JBDTHH010000382.1:0-28599 GCA_039937055.1 Ktedonobacteraceae bacterium
ATGTAAGGCGTTCACTTGCTTTTTCCTCATTCTTGGCTCATTTCACGGAACTTCTTCCTGAGTTCTGGTAGGTAGTCATTAGTCTAAACAAGAATTCTATATAAAGAGGCAAGATAGGCATGCAAGAATCATTTTTTAGGAGCATGGAATATGGACGGCCACAGTGGAATCAAAGAAATCAAGTCTATCGATCCCATCTGGAAACGCCTGCGGTTTGACCGCATCTGGAAACTCCTGGCTCTCGCCTTCATGTTGATCTACGTCATCTTCTTTGCGAGAACCCTCTGGCAGATTGAGGGGAGCTTCGCGATCTTCCTGATCTTCTTTCTCTTGATCGGGGTTGTCATCAACGCAATCACTCAATTTGGGGGGGAACGGTACTGGAAGCGCATCGGGCAGCGGCGCCTGGAGGCTCTACGCGACCCTCAACCTTTCGTTTCCGGCAGCCAGGTATGGCCTGCGGCAAATGCTCTGCTACTACCGGCAACGATTCGCCTGCGCTGGAACCGGGTCATGCTGGGGGCCGTTGTTGCGCTTGTCATCATTGGCTTTGGTCTCATGCTGGTCGGGATATTCCTCGCGTCGCCTCATACGAATGCTATACCTGCTGTCCTGCTGATCTCAGGAATTTTCATATTTGTCATTGTGCTTCTTGCTCTGCTGACCTATTTCCTGCTTATGCGCTATCAAACGCAAGAGATCGCGCTTACCGAAGAGGGTATAAGCACACGCTACATGGGCCAGGAGCGCAGATTGCGCTGGGACGGGGCGCGTATCTTCGCGGTGTATGATGCACAGGGCATCAAAAAAAGTGTCTTTGCCCAAACATATGAACTCTCGAATGAACAAACAGTGGTGCGTTGGGGCCAGCAGCGGCTCGCAAATCCGTTCTTTGTCGTGCAGAGCAGTGTGAATAAACGTGAAGGCTTTAACTGGCAGGTTGGACAGATCAATGCCCTTGTAGCCACACGTACGAGCCTGCCGCTGCTTGATCTCAGTGACCGGTCACAAGCACGGCGGCCAGCGCTTCAAACAGGCGGAATATCTACGCCTGTACGCGAGCAACCTGAAGAAGTTCGTCCGCTGGCACCCGTACCTATCACTCAAAATGATCCTCTGCTTCGGCGCATACAGTTGCGTGGAGAACTCGCCGTCTCTTTTGGCGTGCTCATCGCGCTTTCCGTTGTTGCCATCATTGCCGGCCTGATTGCGAAGCTATCGAAGAATACAGGAATTGTTTCAGGAGTGTTTTCAGGAGGCTTTGGCAATTTTTTACTCTTCCTGGGCGTGGTCCTACTCATTTGTATGCTCCTTCTCCTGGGCCTCATGCAACTTACGCAACGCTACTGGCAACGTATTGGTCAGTTGCGTTCTGAAGCGTTGCAGCAGCCTGAGCGCTTCAGATCCCAAGTGCAGCCAACACCAGCCATGGAGTTGCCGCAGCCGGCAAGCATTCGTATCCATACCAGGCGTATCGTGATGCTGCCACTGCTGTTTATCGAATGCTTCGTGCTCTTGTTTTTGTTCTTCGCGCTCCTTTTCGGGCTGGAGGGCAACCATCTCATCATCGCGCTTGTGGTATGTGTTCTAGCGAGTCTTGGGATGAGTATGTTTTTTACATCTTCCACGCAGAAGACTCAGGAACGGCGTATTGAAGTAACGCCCGCTGGTATTAGCAGTCGTCTTGGTGGAGTCGATACTCAGATAGCCTGGCAGGATGCTCGCCTCTTCTCAGTGTATCAAGGAATGCACATGTTCAGAAGAGCCTCGCGAATGCAGACCTATGAACTGGCGAGCACCCAAACGGTGGTACGCTTGCAATGGTCCCATTCTCGCTTCCAGACGTTCGCGACCGAGCCTGAGATGAGCCAGCAAGCGTCCGATGCATGGATGGAACACGTGAACGGCTACATTGCGGCCCAGACTCACTTGCCTCTGATGGAACTTGATACTGCTGAAAGGCAGCCGTAACACAGTGGCATAGATAGCTCTTTTTCAGAATGCCCTTTTTTACCACATCACTATTTTCTCGTCGCGTAAATCATAGAGCGGTTTGCCTGAGACTGCGTTCTCCCTCTGGAAGAAAGTGTACATCATACCAGATGAAGGAACGATTTAAATAAGGCTCCACATCATCGAACGACGGGGTACATACAACGCCCATCTCCTCCGCGTGTTTGGCGCTATCAGCCCACCATCAGTGTGGAGCGATCTAGACGAAACGATCTGAGCATTGCTGGTGTTCGTCCGCTGATCACTGCGTCAGCTAATAATTGGCCTACGATCATTCCAAAGGCCATTCCTTGCCCACAGAAGCCGCCAACAACCCAGGCATCTGGAATATCTGGCACCCGGTCGATGATGGGGATTGTAATCAGGCGTAAAGGCCATGAGCCCGGCCCAACGATGTGTCACCTTGAGACCATTGAGTGCTGGGAAGATCCGTGGAAAAACCTGTGCCAATGCCGTTTGTACCTCCGGCGTCGGTTGGTTGACAAGGATGCCCACATCTCCTGCAGGTGCAGCCGCACGGCATCCCCCTAAGAGGATGGACCCATCCAGCCGCGCTGTTGCACCAGAGAGAGATTCGGCCGGACCAATTGTCACCAGCCCGCCGTTTCTTCTCGTGGCACCATGGGCAAGCGAGGTGCGTTCCAGCATGAGAGCGGGGATCCCTGCCCGTGCTAACCAGTAGCAGATTGCAGTACCTATAATTCCCCCTCCAATGATAGCAACCTCTACTTTGGGAGGAAGATCAGGAGAGCATTGGAGGTGCAACCGTTTCATGCCAGTATGACAATGGCTCATGAACAGGGTGATCTGTTCTAGCAAGATGGTCGAATGACATTCTTACTAATATACCTCCTTCTCCACAGTTTTCGCTTCTAGCTTATGCTACCACGCGTAGGCAAGGAGCGTGAGAAGAACACACCAGATCAATCTCAAGGGTTGCTTACCTGATATAATAGAGAGTAAAAGGATCGGATCATGTTTTCATCATTCCCTCTCCTCGTCTTAATCCCTCTTTTTGTCGTAGGCGCAGCAGCTACCTGGGTTGCTGGTACTCAGCTCTCCAACATGACGGATGTCATCAGCTCACGCTTTGGCCTGGGCGAAGCTTTAGGTGGAATTATTATCCTTGCGATTGCCACCAATCTCTCCAATATTGTGGTGGTTGTTAGTGCGTCGCTGACGCACCATCCTGGTATTGCCATTGGAAACATCCTGGGGGGTATTGCGATCCAGACGGTCGTGCTTGTCATCCTGGATGGCTTTGGGTTACGTCGTACGGGAGCGTTGACTTACGAAGCTGCCTCCCTGCAACTTGTGCTTGAAGGGGTATTGGTAATTACCATCCTCGTTATCGCCATTATGGGGACACAGCTTCCCTCATCGATCATTGTCGCACGTCTGGCTCCCGGTGATTTGTTGATAGTCGTAATATGGCTCATTGGTCTGTGGCTGATTAATAAGGCGCGCAAGGATCTCCCGTGGCAAGAAAAAGGTCATGCTCCCGATGTCTCTCGACCGGCAGAGAACAGTGGTCAGAAGAAGAGGGAAAAGTGGAGCACAGCACGCGTTTTGAGTATCTTTGCTCTTGCGACACTTGTCACGCTTGTCGCGGGAGTTGTCCTTGAGGAAAGTGGCAGCGCGGTCGCCGATCATATTGGCTTGAGTGGCGTCCTCTTCGGCTCCACAATTTTAGCGGCAGCGACGGCACTCCCAGAGATTTCAACGGGACTGGCCGCAGTCAAAATTGGCGACTATAACTTGGCTGTCAGTGATATCTTTGGTGGCAACGCCTTTTTACCCGTGCTCTTTTTGCTCATCACGCTGCTTTCAGGTCAATCCGTGCTGCCACAAGCCAAGAACACTGATATTTATCTTGCGAGCCTTGGAGTGCTCCTGACAGCCGTCTATATCTGCGGCTTAATCTTCCGCCCCAAACGCCAGTTCTTTGACCTTGGCATCGACTCGATTGTGGTACTTGTCCTGTATATCGTTGGCACAGTCGGTTTGTTCACCATTGCAGGAGGGAAATAAAGTATGAATGAAGCTGTCGAACAGAGAAATAAGCGCCTGCAAGGCAGGAGTGGCACCGAGTATCCAGTGCGCTCCAGGCCAAAAATGGGTGCATATGACAGAAGGTGTCGTATTACCCCTCTGGGAGAAGATGGGCGTCATACCAAGTGAAGGCATGAGGCATACACCCAGGTAATTTTGTTGGTTCCTGAAGAGATAGTCTCCCTTGGAGAGTGTGGTCAATGCATGCTATGATTTTTTAAGAACTCCTGTATGCCTCCAAGTTCTCTGGAATACATCGAAGAAAATCGAAAGGCTCGAACATGTTCTACCATCTGGGCAGGATAGCCACCCGCTATCGCTGGTTGATTGTGGGCTTGTGGATGGTGGCGATCGTGGTGGCGCTGCCATTTGCGCCCCAGGCCAGCCAGGTGCTGCGTTCGGGCGGCTTTTCCAGCCCCGACGTTGAGTCGCAGCGTGCCATTGATCTGCTGGTAAGCAAGTTGCACATCAACTTGACCGTCGTGCAGGTCATCTTTACCAGCCAGCGCTACAGCGCGGATACGCCGCAGTTCGCTACGCAGACTGGGCAGGCCCTGGCGCGGGTGCGCAACTGGTCCGAGGTGGCTGGCGTCGTCACCTTCCTGGATAACCCACGCCAGATCTCCCTGGATCATCACGCCGCCTATGTCAACATCATGCTCAAGAGCGACCCCGACAGCGCGCCCAAGCTCCTGCCCGCCTTAGAGCAGCGCCTGCAAGCGGTTCCCGATCTGCAAGCGCATGTCGGCGGCGGGCCAGTGTTCTACGAAGATATCCAGTCAGTCAGCGAGAGCGACCTGCGTCGCGCGGAACTGCTGGCGTTTCCTTTTGCTATCGTCGCTCTGCTGCTGGTCTTTCGCTCGGTTGTGGCCGCCATTCTGCCCGCGCTGGTGGGCGGAGGCGCCGTGGTTATCTGCTTAGCGTTGCTCTTTGGACTGGGGCAGATCACGCCACTCTCCATCTTTGTGCTGAACATTACGACGCTGTTTGGCCTTGGTCTGGGCGTGGATTATTCGCTCTTCATCGTGAGCCGCTTCCGCGAAGAGCTGTTGCATGGGCGCACGGTGGATGAGGCGGTAGCTATCTCCGTGGCCACCGCCGGGCGCGCCGTAACCTTCTCCGGCCTCACCGTCTCGATAGGACTTTTCGGGCTGACTTTTTTCCGCATCAATATGCTGCACTCGGTTGGTCTGGGTGGTATGCTGGTCGTCCTACTGGCCGTTCTGGCCGCCATTACCCTCTTGCCCGCCGCCCTGGCGATCCTGGGCACCAGGGTCAACGCCTTCCCGGTGAGAATCCCGCGCCTGTGGGGACGCGGGCGCGCAGCTTTGGCCGCAGAGAATCTTGAGAATGGACGGCCCATATCTGAGCCGCATCACGGGTTCTGGTACCGTCTCTCGCACTTCGTGATACGCCATCCCGTGCGCGTGCTGCTGCCTGTGCTGGCGTTGTTGATCTCCCTGGGCCTGCCCTTTCTGGGCGTACGTTTCTCGGCGCCCGACGCCTCGATTCTGCCAGCGAATGTGCCGTCGCGAGCGGCCTACGATCTGCTGGCGCAGCGCTTCAATGCGCGCGAGACGACCCCTATCCTGCTGGCGGTGCAGACGCGAGGCGCCGTGTTAACTCCCGCGAATATCCGTACATTGTACTGGTATGTGCGCCGCCTCCAGGCCGACCCGCGCGTTGACCGCGTGGATAGTATCGTCAGTGCCGACCCGCGCCTGACGCTGGCACAGTACCAGATGCTCTATACCCAGCCTGGGCGCGTCTCCGATCCATACCTGGGCGCGTTCCTGACCTCCACGGTCTCAGGCAACACGATTCTGATCCAGGTCATCAGTAAATATGGCATGCTCGATCAGCGCTCGCAGGAACTCGTTTTGACCATTCGCAATACTGATGCTGGCTCTGGTATGAGCGTCCTGGTCGATGGCGGCACTGCTGGCAATATCGATTATGTGAACTCGCTGTATACTGACTTTCCCAGGGCTGTGCTGATCGTAGCTGCGATCACGTACGTAGTGCTGCTGTTGTTGTTCCGCTCGCTGCTGCTGCCGTTGAAGGCCATCCTGATGAACACGCTCTCTATCCTGGCGAGCTACGGCGCGCTGGTAGTCATCTTCCAGGACGGCTTTTTGCACCAGCTACTCGGATTTGCCCCCCTTGGCTTCGTGGAGGCCTCAAGCCCGATTCTCCTGTTCTGCTCGCTCTTTGGGCTCTCGATGGACTACGAAGTCTTCCTGCTCTCGCGCGTGCAGGAGGCCTTCTGGCAGACCGGGGACAATACCCAGGCGGTGGCTCTTGGCTTGCAGCGCAGTGGTGGCATTATCACCAGCGCGGCGGTGATCGTGGTTGTGGTGAGCGCCTGCTTCGCGACCGCCGACATGATCCTTGTCAAGGCGCTCGGTCTGGGTATGGCCCTGGCGGTAGTGCTCGACGCGTCATTCGTGCGCGGCCTGCTGGTGCCCGCCACGATGCGCCTCCTGGGCAACCTCAACTGGTGGCTCCCCTTCGCCGGCGTGCAGCGTCACCCCCCCGCCCTGGCCGAGTACATCAGCTCGCCCCGCGTCATGGACCCGCCGGAGACTGTCGCTGATGGCAGCCCAGAGGAAACAAGCGTCGATGCCAGCCTGGGAGGAAAAGCATGACCACATTTCGTGTAGGGGCGCTGCTGGCCCATGCTCGCGCTCCCTGGTTCGTCTTGCTGCTACCGCTTATGCTTATTCTTGCCTCCTGCGGCTTTCCAGGCATAGCCTCCACGACGGCCCAATTGCCTGTGGTGAACCCGACGGTACAGGCCACGCCGCTTCCACCTGTGCGCTTTCCGCAGGATGAGGCCCCGCACCGTGACCTGACCGAGTGGTGGTACTACACCGGCCACCTGGATGGAGTCGCACCGGGGGGTCAGCCGCGTCATTATGGCTTTGAGCTGGTTGTCTTCCAGGTCTTGCGCAGCAACCTCCCGCCTGTGTATGCCTCGCACTTTGCCATCAGCGATATCACACGCGGCGAGTTCCACTTCGATCAGCGGCGCCTGGTGGAGCTTTCCGCTACCATCCCCAATGGCACCTCGACCGCTGGCTTCGCGCTTCACGTTGGTGACTGGACCATAAGTGGCTTGAACGGGCAGGATAACCTCGAAGCCGGGATGCCACATTACACATTGCAAATTCACCTGCGCGCGCTCAAAGCTCCCGTGCTGCACAACGGCAATGGCCTGATCACCTATGGCCTCGGCGGCTTCTCCTACTATTACTCGCGCACCCGCATGGCCACCTCTGGCCTCCTTGTTGACCACGATCAGGCGCTGAAAGTGACGGGCCAGGCCTGGATGGATCACCAGTGGGGAAACTTTCTCACCCTCGGCAATGCCGGCTGGGACTGGTTCAGCATTCAACTCAATAACAACACGGAGATGATGCTCTATCTTATCCGTGATGCGACAGGCCGGATCATCTCAACCTATATCGGCGCTATCGGGCCAGATGCCAGCGATCGCCTCCTACCCGCGCGAGCGTTGCGCGTGACAGTTCTGGATCACTGGACAAGCCCCGCGAGTGGCATTCGCTACCCCTCCGGCTGGCGCCTCGATATCAACGATCCCACGTTGACGGCCTCGCTCACCCTCGTTCCGCAGTTGCAAGATCAAGAACTGCTCACATATCAATCGACCGGGAACAGCTACTGGGAAGGCGCGGTAAGCATCCAGGGTCAGAGCCACGGGCAGGCTGTCCAGGGCCAGGGATATGTTGAGCTAACCGGGTACTCGAGATAAGCAGAATGTCGAGGAAATCAGTAGTACTAACGGGCTAAAACGGCTACGAAGAAAGGGCTAGATTGGGTACACTACTAGATTAATTGCCCTGGATTAGCATCATTTTGCAATGATGTGGTATACTCTTCTGCGGCAGTGCAATGTAATGCAGTGCCTTCAGGTGCTAACGACATCACCATCTATTTTAAGGAGACATTGTTGAATACGCTATCCAACAATGTTAAGCCGTATGTTGTTGCGTTTATTTTTATGTGTTATACTGTTGTTGTTCATAAGGTAGCGCATCGGGCTATCCTCGTGGCGTATGTTCAGTATAGTGCATTGCGGGAGTGCTCATGGAGACAGGAGCGCAAGGAACCACACTAGAACAACCGGCTATTGTAGAGCGTGTTGCACGCATTGTCTCTAGTGTGCGCGGGACAAAACCTGATTATACAGGTCTGGCTGCCGAACTGGCGCCAGCGATTCCTTTTGATGTCTTTGGAGTCGTGTTATTGCGTCATGACCGCCAGGCTGTGCGCGTCACTGTATGCAGGCGTGAAGGAGATGCCTGGGTTGCACTCTACCATCAACACCCGTTTGAAGGCTCAAAGGTAGAACAGGTTTTGCGTCATCCTGTCATGCTGGCGCGCAATTATCCTGCTGGTCTGGATGGTCCGCCAGCGGAGATGGGCGATGCTCTCAGTGGGTACCCTCACTTGCGAGCAACGTTGATTGTGCCGCTTACCGTAGGCGAGCGCGTCCTGGGAACGCTCGAATTTGGCAGCGTCCAACTGCATACCTATAGCGATGAGGCGCTCCGGCGTGTGATAGAGGCGGTGGCCCGTGTGCTGGCGACAACTATTGAGGGTGTCCAGGTGGGTGGCAACGTAGAGATCCAGGACCGGCAACGCCAGGCGCTCAAAAGTGTCTCCAGTGCCCTGACCTCGACCATGGACCTGCCCACGATTTTCGATAGGATTGTGGCGGGGGTTGCAGAGGCGCTGCATGTCGCCTCGGCTATCGTGACCCTGGACCGCGAGAGAAATTGCTTGCAGTTGGAGGCCCAATCTGGGATGGACCCGCTGATCCTGAGTGAGCTGATCAGCAACGCCGGAGTGTTGACCGATAAGTGTATCATTGGCAATACCTTGCGCCATCGCCAGCCGCACTTTTCTAATGACATCGCTGTGGATACGCGCTTCCCTATTAGCCACCTGTTTTATACGGCCCTGGGCATGCATTCTATCTTTGTGTATCCCCTGGTGACAGGTACTACCATCTATGGAGCGCTTGTCCTATGCTCACCCGAAGCTGGCGGCTTTACCCCCTTGAAGGTCGATATTCTCTCACTCTTCGCCAGCCAGGCCACCATTGCCATTCATAATGGGATGCTTCTGGAGTCTGCACGCCAGCGCCGGCGCTTCCAAGAAATCATTGAGCAGTTGGAGCGGACGCAGCAGAAAGCTGAACTGGACGACTACGCGCTGTTTGAGTTGGTCCGTGGGCAGGCGGAACGCACCTTCGGCCTGAGTTTTAGCAGCCTGCTGCGCTTCATCAGCGATCACTTGCTCACACGAGGCGAGCGCACCTTGCAGGAGATATTCCATGCTGTAGACGAAGAGCGGTCCGCGTCAACTTCCCAGGAGCAGGTGGAACTGCGGGCGCAGGAGGAGCGCGTGGCGTTGCTGACGCAAACCGCTGAGGAGGCCCTGGAGCGTGCCAGTATCTTGAGCGAACTCAGTCGCTTATCCCAACTGAACGAGCGTGTTCCTGGCCAGATGACGGATGCCTGGTTTGCGCTTGACCTGAGCGGGCATTGCATTTACATGAATTTGCCGGCCGAGGTATTGACCGGCATTCGTATGCATGCCGGCGATAGCCCGCTGGAAGAAGTGTTCGCCGCGCTCTTACCGCGTACACGCAATGCCGCTGAGTTGCTGGTCTATTTACAGGACTTTGCTCAGGAACAGACGCAGCGCGTGGAACTGCGTTGTATTATTGCCGCTGAGCCTCTGCTCAGCCGCCGCCCGGAAGATTTCGATGGCGGCTGGTCTCCCCTGCTTCCTGAGAGCGCGCCTTCGGACCGCCATTGTCTCTTTACACGCTATCCCGTCTTTGATCAGCAGGGGCAACTTAAAGCCTATATCCTGCACGTACGCGATATCACCGAGCAGGTGCGCGATGAGAAAAATAAATCGGTGCTGCTCTCGTCGGTCTCGCATGACCTGCGTACTCCGCTCACCACCATCAAAGCCGCGGTCACGGGACTGCTCCAGTCAGATGTCGAGTGGGATGAAGAGATCCGCCAGGAGTTCCTCGAAGAGATCGATGCCGAGACAGACCACCTCACCATCCTGGTCAATGCGCTGATCGAGATGTCGCGTATCGAGATGGGCGCGCTGATGCTGGAAAAAGAATGGTGCGATATCGTTGAGATTTTCTACGGCGCTCGTAGCCATGCTGAGCGCCTCCTGGGCAAGCGCACTGTCTGTACACGCTTCCAGCCAAATTTGCCACTCGTGCAGGTAGATTATGTCCAACTGGAGCGGGTGTTTTATAATCTCCTGGCCAACGCGGCTCGCCATAGTCCAGACCATGGAGATATCACTGTG
This sequence comes from Ktedonobacteraceae bacterium, assembly GCA_039937055.1. GTDB lineage: Bacteria > Chloroflexota > Ktedonobacteria > Ktedonobacterales > Ktedonobacteraceae > JALYTT01. Next base: position 10,435 of record JBDTHH010000382.1, read on the forward strand.
ACGCTGGATGTGGTGGATGGCCTGCTACGGGGGCAGGTGATCGATCAGGGGAACGGGGTGCCGGAGGAAGAGCGGGAACGTATCTTCAAAACCTTCTACAGCCTGGACTCGCAGGGGAATGGCCTTGGGCTGGCGATCTGTCGCGGCATTGTTGAGGCACACCAGGGGCGAATCTGGGTCGAAGCTGGTCCCGAGAGGCAGGAGGGAGCGTGTTTTGTCTTCACCGTGCCTGTCTACGCGCGTAGCGGGACACCAGGCGCTTCTGCACCTGCTCAGACAGCAGCGGAGGAACCGTGATGAAAACCAAAGGGAAACGCATCCTGGTTGTTGACGATGAGCCTCCAATTCAGCGCATCCTGCGACGCAATCTGGCCATGAGCGGCTATGAGGTCCTGGTTGCTGATAATGGCAAGGATGCCGTGGAGGTGGTGCGACTGCATGAACCAGATCTCATTTTGCTTGACCTGTGCCTGCCGGGCGAGATAGATGGCCTGGATGTCTGCGAACAGGTGCGTCATATGACGCAGACCCCAATTATTGTGGTATCTGCTAAGACGGAAGAGAAGCAAAAGGTCAGAGCTTTGGACCTGGGGGCGGATGATTATTTAACCAAGCCGTTCAGCAACGCGGAACTCCTGGCACGTGTGCGCGCCTGCTTAAGACGCGCCGGCGCGGGAGAGCAAACCAATGGCCTGTCGGCCGAGGAACTTTCCAGCGCCGATGGGTACCTGTATATGAATGTTGAACGTCGGCAGGTGCGCGCGGGCAACCAGGATGTGCGCCTGACGCCTACCGAGTTTGAACTGCTGCACCATCTGATGCTCTACGCGGGCAAGGTCCTCACCCATCGCTCGCTGCTCAGGGCCGTCTGGGGTCCCGAATACGGCGAGGAGGCCGATTACCTGCGTGTGTATGTGCGCCAGTTGCGGCTCAAAGTTGAGATGGAACCGTCGCGGCCGCGCTACATTTTGACGGAGCCGGGTATTGGCTATGTATTTCAGTCGGATGGGCAGCGCGCCCAGAATACTTAATGCAAATTTAATATCCTGGGCGTTTTTTTTATATCTATCTAACCATTTTTGCCGTACACTATGAGTTGGGAAATCTCATGACGGCAAAAGGCACGTACTGGTAAAGAAGCACTGGTTGAGAGGGTGGAGGAACTATGGAGCAGCAGGCACTAAAAGTCATCATTATGGGCCAACAGAATAATTTTGATCATATCCTGGCGGCGACCATCCGGCACTGGGGGCATGAGGCGGTAGAGTTGCCATTGGAGGTGGTCTTGTATGGCGGTGAGCCTGAAGGCGATGTCCTGTTGTATGACCTGGATGAATCCTGGCGTGTTGCTAGAGTACTTGCAGGACGGGATATGCCGTCTCTCTCTCTAGAGACCACGTCAGGCCCACTGGAGAACGCCTGGGAAGGGCGCTGGTCAAGGGCCGGTTTTATCATCGCCTTGAGCAGCCGCTCGGTATCGCGCGCTACTCTGGAACGCATAGGCGCGGTGGCCCTGTTGCAGAAACCGTTCGGCGTCGAGCGGTTGCAGCGTTATTTAAGTATCTTACAAAGGCTGTTGCTGGAGGAGCGTGCCTTGCCGCCTGCACCGTGTGACGAGAAGATCCGCGTCCTGGTGGTGGATGATGATGTGGAGATCGCCCATACGGTGCGACAATGCCTGGCAGAGGAGGCTGACTATGATGTGGTGGTGGCATACGACGGTCTGGAGGCATTGGAACACTATTTGGACTGGCGTCCACACTGTATCGTGACAGATCTGATTATGCCCTGGATGAGCGGCTACCAGGTCATTCGCTGCCTCGACAGAAGCCCGCTAAAAACGATGCCTGCTTTTGTCGTCATGAGTGCGCTGACTCGATTGGAAGTTCCGGTGAACCGACCATATCTTGAGAACAAAGTGGTAGTATACGTGGATAAGCCGTTTCACATTGAGCATTTACTTACTGCAATTGAACAGGCCCTGCATAAAGCGGCGTGAGCAAGACCACTTGCGTAAAGAAAAGGAAGACGAGGAACTATGGAGCAGCAAGACCGCATCATGGACGGGGACCTGCAGACGCTGGGTCTCCAATCCATCCTCAAAATGCTGGCACTGAGTGGAAAAACGGGGACGCTTTTTGTCCATTCAGGTCCCGAAACCCTCTCTATCTCTCTGCGTAAAGGCCAGATTGTGGCGCTGCGTGAAGATGGCGTACCCCAACCAGACCTGCTCGGCATGCTTTGCCTGATCAATAAACTTGATACGTCGCGCGCTCAGGCTATCCGCCAGCTTGCGCAGGGTGATATGCAGGCCGCGCTGGCCAGGATGGTCGAGCGCAACTGGATGAGCGCCGCCGAGATGCAGCGCCGCCTGGAGTTCGTCGTGACTCAGGCGATCAGCCACGCCCTGCGCTGGGTGGATGGCCGCTTCTCCTTCCATCGCCATCTGGTGACCATGGAGAGCAAGCTGCAACCCCTCGACATTGACTCGGTTCTGCTGGAGGCCCTGCGCCAGGCTGACGAATGGGAAGAGATGGGCGAGACGCAACTGATGCGTACGACGGTGGCTCGCTGGTTGCCGGAGGTCAGTAACGATGTCAGTAACCTGGGCCTCAGCCAGGAATATATCGAGGTGCTCTGTCTCTCAAATGGGGAGATCCCCGTGCAGGCCATGGCCCTGGTGCTTATGTCCCCGGAGGCGCGCATTGTGCGTATTCTGATCCGCCTGCTGGAACTGCGCTTGATCGAGGTGGTCGATACCGCGTTGGAGGCGGATTTGCAGCGGGATCTCTCGAATATCATCATCAGGTGCCAGCATATGCTGGCTCAACAACGTCGCAATGCCAGCCCGGACCAGCATCTTCTGGGTCTGATCAAAACGCTCGCTGAATGTATTAATGGGCTGCTGATCCATCATGGCAGCTATGCCAAGAGCCTGCGCGGACGCGGCCAGGTACCCGTGAGCGAGATCATCCGCTACCTGGAGCGCTGCTTCTCGCAGCCGCTCCAGCTCCTGGCAAAACAATACTATTCTATTCTGGAAACTGCCACCTTCGTCAATGGTCAGCTTGACTGTAGTGATATCCTTACGTTGGATAGGTTAGTCAAGGGAGAACAGCTCGAAGAATTTTACTGGGAGGCCGTTCTAGGACTGGCAGCGTTCTTGCGTATGGTATTTACCACATTGTTGCAGGACGAGGTGGGTCAATCGCATACCGGGCGCCAGCTTAATATCGCCTGGAAGGCTTTTCTGACAGAGATCGACTGGGAGATTCAAGAGTACCAGAAGTACCGTGCATATCGGAATATGCAGCAGGCCCGTGGGCGTGTCTCTCAACAATCAGCACATATGGGAGTCGTACAAAACTGGCAGGGTGCCACGGAAAGCAATGATAGTACTTTCCGGTTGCCTGACACACGAAGGAGGTCTATCTAATGGCTGAGCCGACAGTCCTGGTTGTGGACGATAGCCCGACTGTGCGTAAGATCGTGCAAATGACGCTTCAGAGGGAACATATTCGCGTGATTACGGCTGGCGACGGCCTCAGTGCTCTTACCTCGGTCGCCGATGAAATGCCCGCGCTTATTCTCCTTGATGTCCAGTTACCGCGCATGGATGGGTACCATATTTGCCAGATAATACGAAAAAGCTTGCAGTTTCGACAAATACCGATTATTATGCTCAGTGGGAAGGACGGTTTGTTCGATAAGATGCGAGGACGCCTCGCCGGGTCAACAGAGTATCTCACGAAGCCATTTGACTCGGCCGAGTTGATCCAGACGGTAAAAAAGCATCTTGTCAACTGGCAGGAACGTATGCCACCTCAACAGGAAAGCATGCGACCCCGCTTGCGACGCCGGGGCTAATCTTACAGGCCATATACAGGAACATTGCTTGACGTATGGCGCGAGTGCAGCCTTTATTTCCCATTAGACAGATGTTGCTGACTCTGGAAAGGTGTAAAGGTACACGGCCATGCCTGGGCAAAAGGTACTCGTCGTAGACGATAGTTGGACTGAACTTACTATGATCGCCACGCCGCTACGCAATAGTGGCTTTGAAGTCGTCACTGCGATTGATGGCGATGAAGCTGTAGAGAAGGTGTTTAAAGAGCGTCCGCAATGTATTGTGCTTGATGTGGTCTTGCCGAAACAGAGTGGGTTTCAATTGTGCCGGAAGTTGAAAGCTCATGAGGCAAGTAGACATATACCGATCATTTTACTGACAAGTAAGAATACCCCTCTGGATAAGTCCTGGGGACTGAGACAAGGCGCCGATCTGTTTATGACCAAGCCCTTCAGCGAAGAGGAGCTGGTGGCCAGCGTGCGCCGCCTCATATAAGCAGGCTCTGGCATGCAGGGCAACAGGGAGTAATCTAGTGGCAAGCGAAGATCTGAATATATTGCAACGCGCTGTTTTGGCGCAGCGCACGGGAAACTATTCGTCTGCGCTCAGCGCCTCTTTATTGCAGGCTGCGCAATTGGGCCAGTTACGCGCGGACGATGCTGCCTCCACAGCGTCGTTGAATGCGGCCGCTGAACAATACCTGGCCTTCTCTCTGCTTGATCTCGATTTCGCCCTGAAAGCCGAATATATTCAGAGCGTGGAACGTCTCGCTGATGTCACCCCGGTACCCAATGCCGCGCCGTGGGTAAGCGGGGTGATCAATCTGCGAGGCTCTATTGCTTCCGTGATAGACCTGCGTGCCTTTCTTGCTATGGAGCCGCTTGCCTATAACCCACGCACTCGCTTGTTGTCGGTGCAATGCAACGAGATGGTGATCTGCCTGGTGGTGGATAGTGTCAGTGAAATGCTCCCCATCCCGGTCGCGGCTATCACCGGCGCGAACACACGCCAGACCGCTATCCCGCAATGGGCTGCTCCCTATGCTGCCGGGACGGCCCTGCTTGGTAAACGTATGCTTGTGTTGCTGGATGCGGCACGTCTGCTTTTCTCTGATAAGATGCAGCACTACGAGGTTCTGGAGTAGGTAGGCAAGATTTCTTTGCTTCCATGTATTCTTTTACTATTTTAGGAGGTCTGGCGGATGAATCCTGATCGCAATAAGGGTGGGATGACCGTTAGCGGGTTGATGTACGTGTGGTTGGCTGTTTCGGCAATCATTCCTGTCCTGGCATTGATTGCCCTGGCCGGACTTGCTCGTGTCTTCGCCAGTGATACGTTTGTAATTGTAGTGGTTATCATTGCCGTTGTCGTGCTTTTCACCATTTTAATCACGCACTACCTGGTGACTCGTAAGATTAAAGATCGCTTCCTTGCTCTCGTGGATGTGTGCCGCGAATATAGCGGGGGCGATCGTAGTGTGCGGGCAGCCGTCAATGGCGATGACGATTTTGCTATGCTGACGGTGTCGTTGAATACCCTGATCGATAGCCAGAATATGCAGGGGGGTATGGCGCTCAGCACAACCGGAAGCGATGCCGCCGCTCTCCAGGCGCAAATTGAGAAGCTCCTGCAAGAAGTGAGCGCCGTCGGTGACGGCGATCTGCGTGTACAGGCCGAGGTGACGCCTGATACCCTCGGCGTGCTCGCCGATTCATTTAACTATATGATCGAGGAACTGGCGAAGGTCGTCGGTCGCGTGCAGAGCACAGCAGTGCAGGTGACCAATGCCACCCGCCGCATCCTTGACCGCTCGGCTGAACTGGCCCAGGCCTCCGAGATGCAGGTGGACCAGATCTCGCAGACATCCGAGGCGGTGGAGGCGTTGGCGATATTTATCCAGAACGTTGCTCGCAATGCTCAGATGAGCCATGAATCTGCTCAGGACGCCCTGCGGAATGCCAATAGCGGCCAGCAGGCGGTGCGCCAGACCATCGATGGCATGATGCTCATTCGCGAGAATGTGCAGGAGACCGCCAAGAAGATCAAACGCCTGGGTGAGCGCTCCAATGAGATCGGTGAAATTGTACGTATCATTGAAGATATCGCCGATCAAACGAACCTGCTGGCCCTCAACGCCGCTATTCAGTCCGCGATGGCCGGTGAACACGGTCGCGGTTTCGCGGTGGTGGCCGATGAGATCCGCTTGCTGGCAGAGCGTTCTACCGAGTCTACGAAGCGTATCGCGACCCTGGTCAAGAGCATCCAGGGCGATACCTACGAGGCCGTTGTGGCTATGGAAGATAGTACACAAGAGGTAGTCAAGGGTTCGCAACTGGCCGACGAGGCGGGGCGCGCTCTGAACTCTATTTATAGCGCTGTCGAGCGCCAGGCGCAGATGATTGAGAATATCGCGCGCGCCGCTAATGAGCAGACAAGCGTCTCTGAAGCGGTAGCTGTGGCGATGAACCAGATATCTGAGATTACACGCCAGACGAATGCCGGTACGCAAGAGGCGGCGGCAAGCGTGAGCTACCTGGCTGAGCTTTCCGACCAGTTGCGCGCTTCGGTCTCGACGTTCCGTCTCCCTGACCGCGTGCAGGACTCGCTTGGCAATGTCTCTGGCGCTGGTATGGTTCCCGCGTTGCCCGCCGGGAACCCGGACCAGTTCTTCGCTACTATGGGGTCGGGCGTCGAGAATTCGTGGGGTCAGGGCTTCTCCGGCAATTTCCCGCCATTGCCTGAACCCGAAAATGCCGATTCGCTGGTAGCCTTGTCGTCGCGCGCGGGCCAGGGACAGTTCTCCTTCAATAATCAGCAGGACTTCGCTGGCTTTGGCGGTCAGCAAGGCTTCGGCGATATGAACGGTGTGGGTGCTCAACCGTCATTTGGGAACCAGCCGGGCTTTGGCGGACCACAATTCGGTGGTCAGCAAGACTTTGGCAACCAGCAGCCGTCATTTGGGAACCAACAGTCGTCGTATGGTGGACAGCAACAACCGTATGGGAACCAGCAGCAGCAGTATGGCAACCAGCAACAACCGTATGGTAACGGTAACCAGCAGCAGCAGTACGGTAACCAGCAGCCAGGGTTTGGCAACCAACAGCAGCAGCAGTATGGAAACCAGCAGCCAGGGTTTGGCAATCAGCAGGACTCTGGTGGTCAGTACTTTGGTGGACCAGCGCCGTATGGCGATGGCGATAGCTTCAGGGGTGCTCAGCAGCCAGGGTTTGGTGGTCAGCAGGACTTTGGCGGTCAAGCGCCATTTGGTAATGCTCCAGCCTTTGGCGGCCAGGGACAGTCGTTTTATCCCCCTGCTAATCAGCTTCCGCCTGGACAACAGCAGGGTTTTGGTCAGCCGCCGCAGCCAGGGCAAGCGCCCCAAACTCGCCAGCGCAGACCGGACCACCAGCAGAGCCAGCCAGGGACGAACCAGGACCAGGTGCCTTTTCCCAATAATGGGCAATTCGGTCAATAGATAGAGAACTGTGTTTTATGTTTCGATTTGGGCATCCGTCGAAACACCAAGCTAGAATAAGTGGGTGCGTGCAGCATGTCGAATACATTTGATAAACTGTCAGTTCTCGATTCGTTTATCGAAGAGGTGAATAGCTATTTGCCGGAAATCGAGACAAACCTTGAGCGTCTGGCGCAGTCACCTGACGACATGGAGGCTCTTGAGGAGACCTACCGCCGCACGCATACCATTGGCGGTTCTGCCTCAATGATGGATTTTCCGGGTCTGTCTCATGTAGCCCATGGGATGGAGGATATCCTGGGTGATGCCCTTGATGGGGTGACACCCATGGATGCTCCAACCCTGGGCCTCTTGCAACGCTCTCTGGGTCGGTTACACCAGCTTGTCGATGGCATTCGTGGCAACATCGATCAGGAAGCTATTATGGCGCAGGACGACGCCGATTATACTCAGTATCGCCTGATGGCCGATACGCGAGGGGCGTCAGGATACCACAGAGCGGTTGTCCAGGAGCAGGCGCAGGTGCCTCAAGCACAGACTGCATCCGCAATGCAGCAAGTTCCCACCTTTGAGCCATCGATCTCGTCATTCGATGAAATGCTGGCATCTTTCCGTACACCATCAGTGGCAGAGGGGCAGGAAATCGATTGGCCTGAGGATCCCGTGCCGGTTTCGCATTTCGCAGAACCTACGGCGTTTGCCCTTCAACCTGATGTTCCAGCCCCCCCCGCTCCGCAGTTCCCCCCACCGAGCGCGCTGGATATGCTGGTCGCCACAACCAGGAATGTTCCCGCGTATACGGCTCCGTTGACGGAATATTCCGCTCTTCCAGTCATGGATATGCCGGTAGAGGAGAGTCCCGCTCTCGTGGATGCTGCGCCAGTTATATCTGGGAAAGATGAGATGGAACCGGCAACGTCCCTGATCTTAGAGGCCGCACCTCAAGAGCCTGTTTCCGTGCTGCCGGTCAGACCCCCTGCTGACGTTGCTGCTGTACCGGATACTGATAATCACGACTATGCGAATCTGGCCTACCAGGCTCATGAACGAGAGCAACCGGACCTGCCCGCTCCATTCTCGCGGGTCTATGATGATCTGCACGAAGAGACACGGTCTTTAGAGGATCAGGTCACATCTCTAAAGAATACCGTCTCGCAGTTACGTCTGGCAGTAAATGTCATCGAATTGCAGCGAGCGGAGTTTCGTGGGTTCCTTGATGGCTCTCGGGATGCGCTCGATCGTATGGAGGACTGGGCCGGCCAGGCAATGGGTCTGAACCTGCGCAATAGTCCCGAACAGGTGCGGCGCTATCTCCCGCTTTCTGTGATGTGGGTGGCCAATAGCAAACTGAAGAAGATCCTCGATCTGCTGGCGCGCATCACGGGTGGCGTAGAGGTAACAGATGAGCAGATGGGGGCGATCCTGGCACAGTTGAAGTCCTCCGTAGAGTCATGCGGCGAAGTTTTCCAGCGCTTGCAGAGCGAGGCTGCCTCCGCTTACAGGCCCGCACAGGAAGCGGGCTGGACTCCCTGGGAGACCCAGGCCGCGCGTGATGCCGAGAATGTGCGCGAGAGTGTGACTTTTGAACGCCGGGGCGATTATCCTTCTCTGCGTGCCGAGGTTGAAGTGAAGGTACGCGAAGATCTGCAACGCGAATATGAAAACCGGCCCAGCACACTCGCGGCACGCATGGAATTAGAGCAGCAGATCCGCGAAGAGGTGCGCAAAGAATTCGAGGCCAAACAGCAACTCCAGGAAAAGATTATTGGCTTTGGGCAAGGGGAGACGTACCAGGAGCTGGAGATGCGCCTGCGCAATGATGTGGAGATCCAGGTGCGCCGCGAGTTCCTGGCGCAGATTACCAGCGGTGCCCTATCAACGGGTATGGCTGCACCGTCACAATCAGCCATGCCCTCTACACTGCCTCCTCCCGATAGCATGGTCGGCATGGCAGGCCAGATAGTAGATGTTGCCTTGCCGCAGTTCAGCTCGGTGTCTGTGCCTCAGGCATCAGAGCCGAATTATCCTACGGCTGCGGCCCCGGCACGCTCACGCTCGCCGCTGGACATGGGCGACTTTGGTGAGGAGGCGGCTGAAATCTTCCGCCTGGAGGCCGAGGAGCACCTGCAAACCATCAGTATCCGCGTGGCTGCCCTTGAGAAATCGCCCAATGACCGCGATCTCTTGCAGGGTATCCGCCGCGCGACCCATACTTTGAAGGGCGCGGCCGGCATGATGGGCTTCCGGGCGATTGCCGAGGTCTGCCACGTTTCGGAGGACCTGCTCGATAGCATCATGGAGGGTGCCATCTCGATTACGCCTCCTGTACTCAGCATTATCCTGGACACCGCTGAAATCCTGGATCGCCTGATTAATAACCGGGACGACGAGGGCGGTAGTGTTGAGGAGATACTGCAAACACTGCGCAACCGCTATATTGATCTGCTGGGTGTGCAGGGGGTCTCCCCTCTGGCTGCTGAGGAAGAGCTTGACGCAGACATTGATCTTACCGATGCTGCGACAGTTGCCGGGACTGTGGCTGATGCCCAACCCGGCGAAACAGCGGCGCAACGCGTTGCGCGCGGCGACCTCAGTGTGCGCGTGCGCCTGCAGAAATTAGACGAACTGGTGAATCTCTTTGGCGAACTGCTCGTGAACCGCAGCGTGCTTGAAGAGCGTGTCCAGCGCCTCGTCCGGCTTGTCGGTGATGTCGGTGTGAGCAGTAATCGCCTGCGCGATGTAGGCCAGAAGCTGGAGAGTCGCTTTGAGGCGGCAACGCTCCCCAGCGGCCACTCGATCCAGGTGATGCCCGGAAATGGTAGCCAGGCTCTCAGCGCCGCGTTGGCTAACAATAATAAGAATCTCCTGAATCGCTCTGAACCGTCCCACCTGGCAGAATTCGATGAACTGGAACTTGATCGCTACACCGAGTTCCACCAGATGGCTCGCGGCTTGAGCGAAGGTATCTCCGATATGACGACGCTCAGTAGCGAGATGGAGGCCATCATCCGCGAGTGTGAAGGCATCTTCGCCCGCGAGAGCCGCTTGAACGGCACTTTCCAGGATCGCCTGATGAAGGCTCGTCTGGTCCCACTCTCGTCGATGATCCCGCGCCTCTATCGCACCGTGCGTTCGGTAGCCCTCAAACAGCATAAGGAGATCGACTTCCTGGCGGAGGGGGAAGCGACCGAGGTCGATCGTACCGTCTATGAGGAGATTGCCGGTCCCTTGCTGCATTTGATGCGTAATGCTGTGAACCACGCGATTGAGTCGCCGCAGATGCGCGTACAGAAGGGCAAATCGCCGACCGGACAGATTAAATTGTCAGCGGCTTACGAAGGCAACCAGGTGGTTATCACGGTACGTGACGATGGCGCTGGCCTCGACCCGGATCGTATACGCCACGAAGCTATTACTCGCGGCTTGATCCGGGCTGATCAGACCCTCAGCCCCAATGACGTGATCGATCTGATCTTCCGCCCAGGCTTCTCTACATCTGAGGTGCTCAGTGAGGAGAGCGGGCGCGGCGTTGGCCTGGACGTGGTGCGCGATAGCGTCGCGCGCCTCAGAGGGGCACTGGAAGTTGATTCAACGCCAGGGCTGGGTACGGCGTTCACTATGAAGTTCCCCACCAGCCTGGCGATCCAGGGGGCCATGATGGTGCGGGCCGCGAGCCAGCAGTTTGCCATTCCGACAGTGGTGGTTGAGTCCATCGGTCGCCTGGATAACTTCAAGCAATCGACCTTTGGCGGACGACCTGCCGTGCAGGTGCAGAATGATCTCTACCCACTCACCCCGCTGGCTCAGCTTCTGAAACTGCCGGTCAGCCCCATCGATGCCAAAGCCCCGCTGTTGCTGATCAATACCGGTCGCCACAGAGTCGCGTTGGTAGTCGATGATATCAAGGGAAAGATGGATGTGGTGATGAAGAACCTCGGTCCACATCTGCGCCATGTGCAGGGCATAGCTGGTGGGACTGTCCTTGGTAATGGACGTGTTGTGCTGATCCTTGAACTACCCGAGTTGCTTGCTACACAGTCACGCTCGCTAACTAGCGTGGCTGGCACTATCACCTCCTATCGCGAAGGTGTCCTGGTGCCACCGGTACAGCCCACCCGTCCAATGGCCAGCGTTCCGGGTGATACGCATGGAACCGTCTCTACAGCCGCCCGGCCGCCAGCAATGCCTGCCGCGCCTACCAAACAGGAACACGGCAAGCATGTGCTCGTTGTGGACGATAGTCCGAGCGTGCGCCGCGTGGTCAGCAATATGCTCAAACAGCATGCGTGGGAGGTACAGATGGCGCGCGACGGTGTCGAGGCCCTTGAGATGATTACCCACGAGACGCCGGCCGCGGTCTTGCTCGATATCGAGATGCCGCGCATGGATGGCTATGAACTGATGGCCACGGTTCGCGCCCAGGAGCAGTATCGCACTCTGCCCCTGGTTGTGCTGACCTCGCGCGCCGCCGCCAAGCACCAGCAGCGCGCGATGCAACTTGGAGCCAGCGCCTATATTGTGAAGCCGTACCAGGATGAGGAATTGATTACCACGCTCAATTCGCTTGTCTACGGCGCAACCGTCTAACGCTAGTCAGTGCGGGAGTGTGCTATGGGTGTTGAACGCGCGGTGACACGCTGGCATGTGCAATATCAGAAGCTCACGATGGAAGTGAGGGCGCTAGAAGCCAAACTAGCGCCCTCACCGAATGTGCAGCAGGAGCCTGCTGATCAGACAGCACTGGCACAGCAGCTTGCCGAGACACAGCGCAGACTGCGCGAGCTAGGCCCCTGCCCGAAACCCATGATGGGCTAACCGAAGACTACGCCAGCGCCTCCACGATCAGCCGGCCCATCTCCTGCGTTCCCACGACCTTTTTCTCCGCTTCGCGCAGGTCTTCCGTGCGATACCCGCCCGTGATGACGCGCTCAACCGCCGCCTCAATGGCGCTGGCCTCCTGTTTGAGACCCAGCGAATACTGTAGCAGCATCGCCGCGGACATGATCGCGGCGATGGGGTTGGCCTTCCCCTGGCCGGCGATATCGGGGGCCGAGCCGTGAATAGGCTCGTACAGTCCCAGCAGGCCATGCGCCGTGCGCCGCGTGCCCAGACTGGCCGATGGCAGCATGCCCATAGAACCGGCCAGCATCGAGGCCTCGTCGGTCAGGATGTCGCCAAACATATTCTCGGTGACGATCACATCGAAGCTCGCTGGTCGCCGGATCAGGTGCATGGCGCAAGCATCGACCAGCAGGTGTTCGAATGCTATGTCGGGGTAGTCGGCGGCGATGCGCTCGGCTGTGCGCCGCCAGAGTCGCGACGAACTCAGGACGTTGGCCTTATCAACCGAGGTAACCTTTTTTCGCCGGTCGCGCGCCAGGTCAAAGGCCGTGCGCACGATGCGCTCGATTTCGGCCTCCGTGTAGATCAGCGTATCAATGGCCTCGCTCCCCTGCGGCGTCTCGCGGATCTCGCTGGGTTTGCCGTAATAGATCCCACCCGTCAATTCACGCACTACCAGCATATCTGTGCCTTGCAAGACCTCTGCTTTGATTGTGGAGGCGTTGAGTAGCGCCTCGAATGGTCGCACCGGGCGCAAGTTGGCGAAAAGGGCCAGCTCTTTGCGCAGGCGGAACAGGGCGCGCTCCGGCTGGATCTTCGAGTTCGGCCCCTCATAGCGCGCTGAGCCGCCGACGGCGCCAAATAGCACGGCATCGCTCCCCTGGCACAGTTCCATGGTGGCGTCAGAGATAGCATCGCCCTCGGCCTCGATGGCAGCGACGCCCACGAGTGCCCGCTGCGTCTTGAATGTATGCCCATAGCGCTCGCCGATCGCCTGGAGTACCCGCAAGGCCTGCTCGGTGACTTCCGGGCCGATGCCATCTCCCGCCAGGACTGTGATGGTGTAGGTTCCCAAAAAAATATCCTCCTTTGGTTGTGATGTCCTTTCACCTAATCATATCGCAGTCCTGTGGGTGTGTACAAATTACTCCGCCTGGGGCGATCTCTATTTTTGTTATGCGTCGGCAGGCGCTGTCGGGGGTGGATCAAGTTGCAGGCCCATCATATACGCATCAACGAACTGCCCATGCAGGTAAAACTCGCGCGTAATGCGACCCTCGTGGATGAAACCATATTTCTCGTAGAGGTGGATGGCGGGAAGATTATCGACGCGCACACGCAGGTTGATCTTGCGAATTGTACCGCTTTGTCTGGCCCACTCGATGAGATAGGCCAGTAAATGGTTCCCGATGCCAAGATTCCAGTATTTGCGTAAGACGGTTGTCCCAAACTCGCCGGCATGCTGGATGCGAGGCCGCTTGCCCGCGTTGAAGGTCAGGGTTCCGGCGATCTCACCATCAATTTCGGCGATGACATAGAGGCTTGTGGGCGATTCCGCGCCTTTCTGAAGAAACGCCCGTTCTTCCTCCACGCTCATCTCAAACTCGCCAGGACCAAACGTGATATTCTCGCTCTCGCCCGCTACCTGGTCGAGAAAAGCCAGCACATGTTCAGCGTCACGCGGCTCCGCACGACGCAGCGTCAGCCGGAGGTTGTTTTTTAGCAGTACATGGTGGGTCATGTGTGTTATTCTATCTGCCTTTCAATGTGTCGGGGATCTGCTTTTCAGCAATTGCTAGAACCAGTATCTCACAGGGTGTGATATTCTTCAATGTAATTCAGACTTTCGTCTCCATCTCCGCTTCGGTTGCATGGGTGCGCAGGGCCGGAATAGCCAGCACCATCGAGGCGATGGCCAGGGCGATGATCAGTGCGCCTGACCAGTAGGGCGTGGCGTGTCCGAACTGCGTGTACAGCAGGCCGCCGAACAACGGGCCCAGGATCATCGCCAGCGACTGCATTGACTGGCTGGCGCCTCCTACCAGTCCCTGCTGGCGTGGCCCGGCCAGGCGCGAGAGCATGCCGCGCAACGCGTTCTCCACCAGGCCGCCCGAACCTGCGAAGAGGAACACCCCGGCAATCAACAGGAATGGCGAAGCAATCAGTGCAACTGCTCCCAGTAGAATATAGCTGATCGCAACCAGGATCAGTGAGCCGATGCCCAGTTTCACTTCGCCAAAGATCGGCAGTAGCTTGCCCACCAGCAGGCCCTGCGTCACAATATCGACCACACCAACCACCGTCGAGATGATGCCGGCCTCAGTGACACCCCAACCCAGGCTGTCCTTCAGTAGAATAGTCAGGTTTGATATGACAATCGCGAACGGGAAGCCATAGAAGAAACCTGCCAGCAGGACCCAGCGTAATTGGGTCATCGTTAGTATATTGCCCATCTGTTTGAGCGGATTCAGGTCACGCAGGCGGACCGAGGTGACACGATGCTCCTTGCTCAGGCTCTCTGGCAGGAAGAAGAAGCCCCCGACGATAGTGAGCAGAATGACCGCCGCGGCAACGAGAAACGGGATGCTGTAATTGATAGTCGCCAGCAGACCACCGATGCTGGGACCAATGATAAAGCCGGCGCCTGAGACGCCGCCCAGGATGCCAAAGTACTTGCCGCGCTCCTCTGGCCTGGTGATATCCGCGATATAGGCGAAGAGCACGCTAAAGTTGCCTCCGGTCAGGCCATCGATGATGCGGCCCAGGAAGAGTATCCAGAGCGAGCCGCCCAGACCAAAGAGCAGGTACCCAACTGCCGAGCCTAGCAGGCAGATAAACAGGATCGGGCGCCGCCCAAAGCGGTCGCTCAACAAACCCAGCCCCGGCGCGGCGATGAGCTGGCAGATGCCATATATTGAGACCATCCAGGCCACCGCGATGGCCAGGTCGTTTGGATTGCTCAGGTGCTGCTGCGTCATAAACGGCACCACAGGACTGATGATGGTCATGCCCATGGTGTTTAAGAACGAGACCACCGCCAGAAAGAAGATGGCTTTGCGGTTCGACGTTGGTGGTATGGCGCTCACATTCTCTGCTTGTGCTGTAAGGACTTCTGGTGTACTCATACGATATGCTCCAATCTGATTGTTCTCTCATAACTGTCCCTACTGTAACCGTCAGACGGATGAGCCAGCATCATCTACCTGGATGATTCTCTGGATGATAAAGATGTCGCGGAGAAGAGTGAAAGAGGATTATGTCAGGTCTAGTTGATGGGCGGCGGCGCTCGCCTCGACACGATTATTGACGTTCAGCTTACGATAGATGCTCTGTACCTGTGTGCGCACCGTATTGACCGAGACCACCAGTTCGCGGGCGATCCCGGCATTGGAGTTGCCCGCGGCCAGCAGGCGCAGGACTTTCTGCTCCTGCATGCTCAACGGCTCCAGTAGTAGTGCTGTATCAGGTGTTGTCGCCGGGGCTGGCGCTCCGGTTTTGTGGCCAAAAGCGTTCAGGATACGCCGTGCGTAGGCAAGCAGCGTTTTCTCGCGTAGATGGGGCAGAAGTCCGCGCAGCAAGGAGGCCAACTCCTCGCCTTCGTCAAGGAAAAGACGCAGGTATCCCTCACTGCGTGTCGTTTCCAGTAGTTTGTGTAGCTGCTCGCGTGCTTTTTCGTGTGTTCCCTGCCGTGAATAAGCCAGCACCAGCACCACCTGGATCTCCCGCCCGAAGTAGATATGGCCCGTATGCAGAGCGGCTGTAGATAAGCTCTCTAACTGCTCTATTGCTACAGCGGTTTCTCCCTGAGCCAGGAGGAGCCGTGTTCTCAATAACTGTTCGTGTTGGCGTTGAAGCAGGGGCAGGACCTCTTTGTGCCGCTCGATACTGGTCAACCAGCGTTCTACGGCCACAAGATCGTTGTCTGCAAGCTGGATGCGTGCTAGCGTGGCCTCTACCTGGCGATAGATCTGATAGCTATGAGGCGAGAGAGGCACCTGTCCCCGTGCTAGCCAGGTGGTGAGACGCTGGCACGCCAGTGCAGTCTGGCCGAGCGCGTGCTCAATACAGGCCAGACGAGCCGTCGCCAGGGCCTGAAACTCCTCCACGTTCATCTGCTCACCGATCTGGAGCGCCTCGTGCGCGGCCTGTGCCGCTTCCTCCAGGTCGTTCCACTGATAGGCAATCTCCGCCAGCCCCAACTGGCTATGGGCAATGTCGTCGTGATCCTCCTGTACCCTGGCCTCGGCCTGCATCTGGCGAAACGACTCGGCAACGTGGTGTAGTTCTCCCTGTTCAAAGCTTGCCCAACTGAGCATGCCCCTGGTGGCACGTGCATAGGCGAGATTGCCTTGCTGTTCGCTGAGGAGGCGCGCCTCAAGGAGGAATGCGCGTGCTGTATCGAGATGGCCCTCGAGTATCTCCCCGACGCCTACAACAGAGAGGGCCAGACTCCGCCAGGTGCGGTCCTCCGGGGGTAGCCAGGCCAGCGCCTGTTTGGCCCAGGTCACTGCCTGGAGTATATTTCCCTCCTGACGTGTCAGAAGCGCCCGGAAGGCGAAAACTTCAGCCAGCTTAACAGTATTGTTGGCATCGCGCCATCTCCGCTCCGCCACCTGGAGTAGATAGTGTATATACTCTTTCCCATCCAGAGGATGCGGCCCATCCATCAGGAGAAAGAGCAGGGTCATGGCATAGTGTATACACAGGTCCGGGTGGCGCTCCAGTTCTTCCTGTGGCAGGCGTTCCGACCAGCGCTTCAAGCTGTACAACTCCGTGATGGTGGGCGTGTTGTTTTGCTGATTGTTCTCTAGAAGCTGCTGGATCAGAGTGGCGGCACGTGTAAATTCAGAGGCGTCCAGCGCGGTCTCGATCGCTTCGGCGGGGAGACCATGTTCCTCGTACCAGGTACTGGCTCGCGCCGCGAGTTGGCGCAAGCGCTCACTTCCCAGTCGCCTGCGCGCCTCTTGCTGCATTGCCTCAGCGAAGAGGGAATAATAGCGTGCCCATTCACCCGTGCCATCCAGTGGGATCAGAAAGAGATCGCCTCCGCGTAGCGCTTCGATCAGCCGCGCGCTGTCCGCGCGGCCCGTTATGGCCTGGCAGAGCGAAGCAGTGATGCGGGGAAGGATGCTCGTCTGCAACAGAAACTCCTGCTGGTCAGCTGGCAGTGTATGCAGTACCTCGTTCACAAAGTAATCCTGAATGCTCCAATAACTTCCCGCGAAGGTCGAAAGCATCTGCCTGATTTCCTGCTTGCCGTCGGGCCAGTGGAGTGCCTGAGCGAGCAAGCGTAAGCCAGCCGGCCACCCCTCCAGCCGTGTGTGAATCTGTTGGAGGAGCTCCGGCGAGAGTGCGAAGGAAAGCTCTCGCTCGAAAAAAGCGTTCGTCTCTTCCAATGAAAAGCCCAGGTATGGAGGATAGATGGCGAGCAACTCGTTATGCCCACGCAGGCGCGTCACCGGGAAGGGGAGATCACCCCGAATGAGCATCACCAGGTGCAGCGAGGTTGGCAGGTGATCAAGGAAAAAGCTGAATGTTTCGATGACCTGGGGAGAACTGATTGCATGGAGATCGTCCAGAATCAGGATGCCAGGGTGTTCAAGCTGGCTCAATTCATTGAGCAGGGCAATGAGCATCATGTCCAGCGGCTTAAAAGGTGGTAGGCGATGGGCGAGCAGCAATTCCAACGCCTCCTTGCCAAATCCTGCCTGGAATTGCTGGCAGGCGGTGATGATATAGCGCCAGAAGCGGACGGCGTCGTTATCGTCCTCGTCCAGGGTGACGCTGGCAACGCGGGGAAAGTCTGCGTGAGTGCCACGTTCCGCGATCCATTGGCTAACGAGTGTTGTTTTGCCATAACCGGCCGGTCCGGCAACGAGCGTCACTTTGTGTTCCAGTCCAGTATCCAGGATCGCCAGCAGATGCTCGCGTAGCAGGAGCGATTTCTGGAGGCGTGGCAACTGGAGCTTGGGTAGCAATAGCGGCTCGAACGCTGGAGCGC
>JBDTHH010000383.1:0-4105 GCA_039937055.1 Ktedonobacteraceae bacterium
TGCATTGTACGGTGTTCAACGTCTTTCAACGACGTTGGTAATGCGTTCCTGCCAGTATCCTCCTGATTCTACGTCTAAAAGCCGCTAGCGTCAATGGTAAAAGTATACAAGAACTGGCGGTTTCCTATTGTAAGAGCCTCGCTTGTGTCACTGTTGCTCGATGGTGGCTACCAGGCCATAGCCCTGCAAGCGCTCCTGATAGTACTCCGCTGTCTCTTTAGGACAGGCGATCACAATGGCGCTCCCCGTCAGGTGCGCGGTAAGCATGATGCGCTCCGCCTCCTGGAACGAGAGACTGTTGACCGCGTGCAGCAGCGCCGCGACGACATAGTCCATGCTGTTGTCTTCATCGTTGAAAAGGATGACTTTGTACGGTGGGAGAATTTCAGCGCGCAGGCGCAGCAATCTCTCCAGGTCTGTCTGAAGCTGTGGTACTCTTGTGTTATCCCCAGGCATAGTCGCTATCTCCGTTACTGGTGTGTGCAATTGAATGAATAAATCCTGATAACTCTATTCTAATCAAGAGTCCAAGTTATTACTAGTGTGGTAGCACTTTTCACACAACTTCACGAGATTCTTCCCCATTCGCGTAGGGACCCGGCTTGCTGCGCACGCGAGGCCCCACGGACGCGGCAAGCCGGGTCCCTACGCGAATCAGAGCGCGCACGACAGGTCCGGGAGCATGCCCAATTTTTATATAGCCCTACCACGAAACACTGGTATTTGACGTTGAGAGGCGTAGAGTGTACTCTAGAATCAGACATTGTTCAATTACTTCCGTAGGGGCGCCGTTGACAAGCCCGCGTGGGCAGGAGACACACATGGCACAGAAACAGACGACGTTGGCTGAGGCGATCGCCTCGGTCGCTGATGGCTCGATAGTGGCGCTGGGTGGCAATACCATTCATCGCGCGCCCTGCGCGGCGGCGCATGAATTGATCCGCCAGGGCAGACGTGGGTTGGAACTGGTCAAGACTGCCGGTGCGTATGATGTCGATGTGCTGGTGGGCGCCGGGGTGGCCGATCGCGTCTCGGCCGGCTTTATCGGCTTTGAGAATGTCTTCGGTATGGCGCCGCAGTATCGCCGGGCCGCTGAGCAGGGCCGCCTGCATGTCAAAGAGCACGCCTGCTATACGGTGATTACCGGGCTGCGCGCGGCGGTGCAGGGCGTGCCTTTTCTGCCCGTGGCAGGTATGCTGACCTCTCAGCTAATGCAGGCGCGCGAGTTCAAGACGGTGATCGACCCCTATAGCGGCGAGGAGCTGGCCGCGATCCAGGCCATTCGTCCCGACGTGGCCATCCTGCATGTCCAGGAGGCCGACGCGGAGGGCAATGGTCGCGTGTATGGCTCGGTGTACGAGGACGATCTGATGGCGCGGGCGGCGCGGCGCGTGATCCTTACCTGCGAGCGCCTGGTGAGCCTGGAGGAGACGGCGCGTGTGCCGGAGTTGACCACCATTCCGGGGCTGCTGGTCAGTCACGTCGTCGAGGTTCCTGGAGGGGCACATCCCTGTAGCTGTGGCGACCTGTATGACTACGATGCCGACTACCTGACAGGCTATATCGAGGCGTGCAGCACCCCTGAGCGCTTCCAGACCTGGCTGGATGAGCATGTGCTGGCCGAAGAAAAGGTGGCCAGCCGATGACGCAGCACTCCTCCACCTCAACGGCCGCTGCGCAGATGCTATCGCCCGATACCATGATGGCGGTGGCGCTGGCGCGACTGCTGCGCGACGGCGAGCGCGTCTTCCACGGTGTGGCCTCGCCGCTGCCCATGGTAGCCATCTTGCTGGCACAGCGCCTGCATGCGCCGAACCTGGTCTACATCAATATCACCGGCGGCATCAACGCGCACCCGGAAGAGCTGCCCCAGACCACCGTTGATCCTCGCTTGACGCATGGCTCGCATTGTATCTTCAAGCTCGCGGATATCTTCGATATGTCGGCGCGCGGCGACCTCGATACCGCCTTCCTGGGTGGCGTGCAGATCGATGGCCAGGGTCGCATCAATATGAGCGTGATTGGGCCATACGACCATCCCAAAGTGCGCCTGCCGGGAGGAGCGGGCAGCGCCGCCATCCTGCCAACGGCGAAGCGCACGCTCCTGTGGCGCACCCGGCACGATCCCCGCACCTTCGTCGAAACACTCTCGTTCGTCACCGCCGGGGGCAACGTCGATCGCGTCGTGACCCCGCTCTGCATCTTTGTGATGCGCGCCGGGCGCCTGCATGTCGAGAGCATCCATCCCTACAGTTCCGCTGAAGAGGTGCAGCAACAGACAGGCTTCACCGTAGAGACCGCCGGAGTGCCCTACACACCGGCCCCCACAACCCAGGAACTGGCGGCCCTGCAAGAGGTGGACCCGCAACGCGTGCGGCTCGTGGAGTTCAAAGGCTAAGGCAGGGCTGAAATGCCAGAGAGCGCCATAAAAGGGATGCTGCATCCCTTTTATGGCGCTCTCTGGCATTTCAGCCCTGCCTTATTCCCTCCGGCCCACGCTTCTATCGATCTTCCCGCCATTGTTGAGCAAGATCGCGCGCGCGCGCGATTTGCGGCTGATATTCTCAGAGTCGGGTAGGCGCAAGGCGAGGACCGTTCGAGCATCCTGTCCAGGACGCGTCGGGGGTGGGCTGACCATTGCCGGCGCCTGCCCAATGGCACCACGCACAGGGCCGCGTCGTAGCAAGCCGATGATGGCGCCCACTATGATGCCGATGACGGCGCCGGCCACGATGGTTGGTACTTCGGGCAGCGCGCTGAAGGCAAAGTGCGCCGCGAACATCAAGAGGCCCAGCACCAGGCCAAAGACAATGGCCAGCGTGACCACCAGTGCTGGCCTGGGACCGGAGCGCGTCGTCTGCAAGAAGACCGCGCTGCGATCGCGGTTGGGACCATGCTCGCGGAACTCCCCACCGACGATCATGCTCGCCGGCAGGCGATAGACCTCTTCGTCGCCAAAGCCCTCTTTGTGCAGTTTGCTCTCCGCCGCGTCGGCTTTACTCTCATCATTGAAGACCGCTAACAGGTCGTAATCGGCATGTTGTTGTTGCTGTTGCATAGAAATATCTCCTGATACGAATTGGTATCTCCTTTTCCAGAGATCATTATAGCCAATCCGCTACCAGGATGCCAGTAGGGACCCGGCTTGCCGCGTCCGTGTGGGGGCTCGCGTGCGCGGCCAGGGAGCAGGCCACATAGGCACCCCAAGGGATGCCTCACACGGACCCGGCTTGCCGGGTCCCTACGCGGGTGGAGGATCATCCTGATGTCCGCCGAATGACGCTTGACAGAATAGTAGTGCTCTGTTTACAAGCCTGAAAAGGGCTGATGTACGAACAGGATTGATCCTTAGCTGGTAGTTCAGGTTGCTCCTCTTGCTCCTATCGCTTTACGCTGGATCACTACCGAAGAGTGGCTCTACCATGGGGCGCATGCGAATCTCTGTAATGCGCCCGCGTTCTGGTTGTGTAGCCATGAGTAAGGCGGCGGCGGCAACGTCTGCGGCCTCCAGCATACCCGACGCTGATACGCCTTCTTCAGTTCGGCCTGTCCCAATGGCAAATTCCGTCTTCACGCCGCCAGGACAAATGACGCCAACCCTGATGCCATGTGGGCGCAGCTCGCGATCAAGCGCCTGGGTGAAGCCAACCTGAGCGAATTTGGTAGCGCAATAGATCGACTCGCCTGCGAACCCTGTCACGCCGGCCATTGACGCGATATTGATGATGAAGCCCGCCTTACGCTCAAGCAGGATAGGCACAACATGGCGCGTAAATAAGAAGGTACTACGCATGTTGGTATCCATCATTGCATCGTAGTCGTCTACGCTTGTCTCAACGAGGTCGGCATACCTGCCGATACCAGCATTATTGACCAGCATATCTAAGCGACCAAGCTGTTGTGTGGCTGTCTGAACGGCCTGTATGGCCGTCGCCTCCTCGCGTGTGTCGCCAATGACGACTACACAGCGACGACCACGCTTCTGCGCTTCATCAACTAACTCTTGCAGCCGTTCTGCACGGCGGGCCACGACAACGAGATCCGCGCCCTCGTTGAGAAATGTGCGCGCTATTGCTGCACCTATGCCAGAACTGGCCCCTGTAAT
>JBDTHH010000384.1:0-5725 GCA_039937055.1 Ktedonobacteraceae bacterium
TATCAACCAGTCCATACGCAGGCCCAGCGGCTCCCAGGCCTGCATGCGCCTCTTCAGGTTCGCGATATTCCTGGGATTGCGCACAACACGCAGCGCTCCGGTCTGCTCATACTCGATCTGCACGCCGCTGACCTCTTCGAGGTCCGCTACCAGCGCGGGAAAGAGAGACCAGCTCGCCAGCAGCAGGTCGGCGAACGGACCCGGACCTGTGAGCGAACCCAATGGCGCCAGCAGCCCGGCCGCCGCACTGGAGGCCTCCGCCCCCACCTCTCCCTGGTCCAGCAGGATCACTTCGGCTCCCGCCTGGCACAAATAATAGGCAATCGCACACCCGATGACCCCACCACCAACAATAAGCACATCTGTTGTACGCGGCATATCCTGCATATGGCTACACTCCGTCTGATATCTTCCAGTCAGAGTATGCGCTTCGTGGGATAGATACGTCAAGCGCGTCGTGAACTGCATAGGTTCCCCACGTCAAGGTAAGCTTGGCAAACAAAGCATTCATCGCATACAATGCATACGGTATCCTCACATAGAGCGTGTAGAGCAGGCAGAAAAAGAAGCTGAAACGAGGCAGATAAGGACATGGGACCCGCAACACCCGAATTCAAACAGCAACTCAAGGTGGCCTTTGAGGCGATCGAGGTTGGGCAGATATTTACCTTCCGGCGCACCTTCACTCAGGGGGATGTGGCCTTATTCTGTGGCGTCACCGGCGACTACAATCCCTACCATATCGACTACCTCTTTCTTGAGGAGAGCTGGTTTAAGCGCCCCATCATTCCTGGCCTGTTGACCGCCAGCATGATTACGCATATCGGCGGCATGATTGGCTTCCTGGCAACCGAGATGCACTTCGAGTTCGCCAGCGCGGTCTACATCGGAGACACCATCACCTGCACCGTCACCATTGCCGAGAAGGACAAGGTCAAGCGCCTGTTGCAAGCCAGCGCCATGTTTCTCAATCAGGACGGTATGGAGGTGTTGCGCGCGCAGTTCAGCGGCTTCCCGGCACATGTACGGCTGGCGCGCTAGCATATCAAGAGTAGTCATTATGTTCCATATCGGCATGTTATAGCTCTTAGGTCATATATCGGAGGAAAGAAATTGACCCATGGACTGTTTCAGGCATATACTTCACAACGTACCTGCTGCCTGTGTATAAGGGCTATGCTCCGGCACAGGAAAGGACAGTTATGCTAATCCTGAGAAGCTTTCTTGTGAAGGAGCGCGGCACGTGAGGAAAAGGATCATCGTCATCTGGGGGATTCTGCTGCTGGGCATCGTGATTATCTTCATCACCATCGTCCCCGCAGGCTTGCTTGACCTGAGCCACCTCCTCGCCAGCCCCAACCCGGTACCGACAGTGATCCCCGGTCTGCGCGAGTGGCACGGGAGCAGCGGCTTGTTTACCTCTGGTCCCACGTCTCGTATTATCGTAGATCTGCCAGATGCGGCCCAGTTGGAGGGGACAACGCAGGTCTTCCAGCGGGATCTATTCAGCGTGTCCGGGCATATGCTCCCCATCCTCACCACGGGAGCGCCCCAGACCGGCGATTTCTATCTCACCTTAAGCAACGCGGATCGCGGCCTTGGCAGCGAAGGCTATCTTTTGAGCGTGGGCGACTTTACAACTATCAGCGCCAGGACAAACACTGGCGTCTTTTATGGGACGCGGACGGTGCTCCAAATTCTGGTACAGGACGGCACGCGGGCACACCTTCCCAAAGGCATCGCGCGCGATTACCCACGCTATCAAGAGCGCGCTTTCATGCTTGACGCAGGGCGCAAGTTTTTCCCCATCAGCTTCCTGGAAGACTATGTCAAGTTCATGTCCTGGTACAAAATGAATGACTTTCACATCCATTTCAACGATAACCAGATCGGTGGCGGAGATAGCCCCGATTGGAAGCACAGTTACGCGGCGTTCCGTCTCAACAGCGATCGTTTCAAGGGCCTGGCCGCTCGCGACGGTTCCTATACCCGGCAGGACATCCAGGCCCTGGAGACGGTGGCCAGCGCGTATGCCGTCACGATTACACCGGAGATAGACGCGCCGGCGCACGCGCTGGCTCTCACGCAATATCGCCCCGACCTGGCCAGCCCACAATACTCGAAGGACTTCCTCGACCTCGGCAATCCCCATACATACACCTTTATGAATGCCATCTGGGATGAGTTTCTGCCCTGGTTCTCGGCAAAGCAGATCGATATAGGCGCGGACGAATACGCGCAAAGCGATGCCGACAGATTCAGGCAATACATCAACACGTACGATGATTACCTGAGACGCAAGGGCAAGACGACCAGGATGTGGGGCAGCCTGACACAAATGCAGAGCGCGGTCAAGGTCAACACCGATATCGTCATCGATGTGTGGAATAATCGCTGGGCCAATCCTATCGACATGGTAAACCAGGGCTTTCACATCATCAACGCCAATGACAACCTGCTGTATATTGTGCCCAAGGCCGGATACTACCATGATTACCTGGATAGCCAGATGCTCTACGAGAAATGGGAGCCGAATATCTTTGACTTTGCCAATCCGGCTCTGAACCTGAGGCCAGACGACCCACACCTGCTGGGCGGCATGTTCGCAGTATGGAACGACAAGCTGGGTGGCGCTGTCACCGATGCCGAGGTGCATGAGAGAGTCAAGCCCGCGATGCAGGCGCTGAGCCAGAAGCTATGGAGCGGCACGACAGGTGGCGTGCCCTACGACGAGTTTGTGCTGGCCGCCTGGCAGATCGGCGACGCCCCAGGAACGCACCTGCCACCAACCCAGCCTCCCGGCGGCGTGGTCACGCAGCCGACGATGGGGATATCGTTGCCACCACAGTAAAGGACGTGACTCATGATGCAAGAACACAGAGAAAATATCTTGATTGAGCGCCTCAAAGAAACCATAACTCATCTATTCCATTCAGATGAACCATCACGATGTTTCTTCAGTCTGCCCGGCATAGCTCATCATCACGAGCGCGTATTGGCGAAAAACGGTGCGCAATTCAGGAGGAGAATGGATGATGAATGGGATGCCCAGACCCGCAAGCAAGCGTGCCATCCAGGGGAGATCTTCCACTTCACTGCGGATGAGTACTCCATTGTTTTGCTCTTCAAAATGCCCCTTTGAAAGTGGGGTTTTGCGCTGTGCCTCTTCCAGCGTTGTCTCTAACCATACCTCAACCTGCCAGGCGCGCGGAACAGAGGCGAGCGCGCGTTGGACGGCGGCGAGTGCCTCAAAGCTTGCCGGACGAAGAAAGAGTTCGTCTGTTATCTCAATCCGGAAGATACGATCCAGGTGCAGGAGACGCTGACCTTGACGCAAATGACAGTAGCCAATGGTATACCAGAAGCCTTCGTGAGAGACAACTCC
Organism: Ktedonobacteraceae bacterium; assembly: GCA_039937055.1. Lineage (GTDB taxonomy): Bacteria > Chloroflexota > Ktedonobacteria > Ktedonobacterales > Ktedonobacteraceae > JALYTT01. The sequence continues at coordinate 3,386 of JBDTHH010000384.1, forward strand.
ATAGGGATTAAAAGCGCGCTCCGTCACCTCTCCACGCGCCGAGCGATAGCGAAGGCGGACAGACAGTTCGTTCTGGACGGCTGAACTCAACATCATTACCGCCGCGAGTGGAGGCGCAACGTGCGGGGAACTGTCCTCAAACACCACAGTCTGCCCCACTGCCTGGACGCGCTCGCGGATGGAAGCGGGCAGAACCCGCTCGATTTTTGCCAGCGCACCCTCAAAGGAAGGTGTGGTCTGTGCCAGACCGTTCTCACGGGCCATCAAGAGACTGAGCGTCAGGGCCAGAGCCTCGTCTTCCGTAAACATCAGGGGAGGAAGTTTGTATCCTGGCCTCAGCCGATATGCCCCGTTGCGACCTCGCTCAGCCTCCACAGGGATACCCAGATCGGCAAGCATCTCAATATAACCTCGGACTGTGCGCACATTCACTTCCAGCCGGCGGGCAAGCTCCGGGCCTGTCATGCGTCCATGAGACTGCAAGAGTTCTAAGACAGTGAGCACGCGAGCTGTTGGACGATAGACCACTTTTTGCTCCTGGAAAAAAAGAGAGGAAAACAGGGTCAATTTTACCATGTTTTCGCGCTATACTCAAGAAAAGAAGAAGGCCAGCACCCCTCCCTATTGAGGGGTGCGATAGGTTGAACACAAGGAGCAGTGCATGAACGACACAGAGAATCACTCTCATACACACAATTTTGATGCCCTGATTGGAACCTGGAAGGTACTGAACAGGCGAAAAAAGGGGGATTATTTTTCGCCCGATCAGGCGTTCGGGGAAGAGGCCGAGTGGGAAGAATTTTCGGGCTACGATCGGTTTGAAACACAGCTTGATGGCCGGGCAGTTGTTGAGCATTGGGAGGCAACGCTTCCTTCAGGGGAGAGAGCACTCGGGTACAGTGTGAAGGCTTTCGAGCCCACTACACACCAATGGTCAATTGTCTGGATCGACAACCGCAATCCTCTGGATTTCAGACCGCTCCTTGGGACATTTGCGGAGGGAGTCGGCACCTTCTTCCAGGTGATCGAAACTCCAGATGGTCAACCGCTGCACGTGCGATTTATTTGGGATGAACTGACAACGACGACGGCACGCTGGCAACAAGCGTTTTCCTTTGATGAGGGAACGCATTGGGAAACCAACTGGGTCATGATGTTTACCAGAGAGCCGTAATCCGTCCGACTGAAACCAGACACATTCTGGTCTGGTTTCACGTTTTCTACAAAAGGAGCAAGAGAAATGTCAGAGACACGAGCCAGCAAGGACGGAGAAGAGGGTGTGAAACACCCGTCAGAGTCCAACGATCCCGCGTGTTATCCCGTCGTAGAACTCCGCCAGTATACGCTCAAACCAGGTCGCCGCGACGAACTCATCGCGCTGTTTGAGCGCCATTTACTTGAAGGACAAGAACAGTACGGCATGCAGATTATTGGCCAGTTCCGTCGTCGCACTGATCCTGATCAATTTGTCTGGTTGCGCGGCTTTGCCGATATGGAAGCGCGGCGCCAGGCTCTCCAGAATTTCTATTTTGGTCCAATCTGGCAAGACCATCGCACAGCGGCCAATGCCACCATGCTTGATTCAGACAATGTCTTGTTGCTCAAACCTGTTCGCGCCGCCTCCGGTTTGCGCTTCGATCCCTCTCGCCGCCCTGCGATGGATGCGCAAGACAAGGCGGGAGGAATGATTATCGCGACCATATACACTTTCGACGCGCCCATTGGCAGCCCATTTGTCGATTTTTTTGAGACCAAGGTCACGCCCATGCTCTGCGTTGCCGGAGCGCAGCTTCTGGGATATTACATCACTGAGCCAGCCGAGAATACCTTTCCCCAACTGCCTGTGCGCGAAGGCGAGCAGGTTTTCGTCTGGTTCGCCTCCTTCGCCGATGAGGAGGCGTATACGGCCTATCAAATGGCTTTGACTGCCAGTCAGGCGTGGACCACCTCGCTTGCCCCGGCCTTACAGGAATGGCTGGCAAGACCAGAAGAGGTGTTGGAATTAGCACCGAGCAGGCGTTCGCTCTTGCGCCACCGCTCTACGACCTGAACTGTTCCAGCTCGCGTTGCAGCGCCTCGATCTGAGCCTCCAGGCGCAGGATCACCTCGATACCGGCGAGGTTGACGCCCAGGTCGCGGTGCAGGCGGCGGATGCGGCGCAGGCGCGCCACGTCCTCTTCGCTGTAGCGCGACTCCCCCTCGGTGGTCTCGATACCTTGAATCAGGCCAACGGTTCGCAGGCGCCGGACCATCAGCAGGTCAAGGTGGCAGGAGTCGGCCATCTCCTGCTCGCTGTAGTATGAGGCGGACTGGCCGCTCTTGATGATAATGCGGGTGTAA
>JBDTHH010000385.1:0-4236 GCA_039937055.1 Ktedonobacteraceae bacterium
ATTGCTACAATAGCATACACGGCTATTCCATTCAAGAAAGGTGCCCAGAAGTACCACTTGTGTAAAAGCACTTCGGGACGATACCCCTTGCAGGCCGCGTGCCGGGCAATGGGGACCACATGGGTAGTAGCGCGGTTCACAATCCCGCGCCCCCTATCCAGCATTGTCCCCACAATCCTATGCTGCGATTACCTGCGCACATCCTTGCGTTTGAGGAAGTAGGCGATAGCGAGGCCCAGGACGACGATCATCACAGCGAGGGCGAACCAGACAAGCAAGAGGTGGAAGGTCGCCTCGCCCCGGCTGTGCCCCTGGTAGGTCGCAAAGAGCGTGCTGTGGAACGAGAAGTCATCCGCGCCCAGTTTGTCGCCATGCAGGCCAATCGATGATCCCAGCGCGGCCATGGACCAGCGTACCGCGAAGAACGCGCCGAAGAATTGCAGCAGCGGGCCGTTCAGCGCGAAGATGATCCCGGAAAAGATCACCTGGGGGATCAGGACGATCGGCATAAAGAACGCCGCACGGTCATTATTGGGCGCGAGGGCCGAGAGTGCCAATCCCAGCATCAGGCCGGACAACGCAGTCAGGGCCAGGGTGATGTAGGTCTCCACCCCGATTGGCAGGATGATGCCTTGATGGAGCGGCGCCTTCAGGTTCACCATGAGCACCAACACGGCGCTCTGCAGCAAGCACAGCGCACCAAGCACTGCGATCTTCGAGAACATGTACGGCACAATGCCCAGGTTCACCGTGCGTTCGCGGCGATAGATCGGTGCCTCCTTGACGATGGCACTCACGCCATTGATACAGCCGAACATTACAGCGGCAAAGGCCATGATAAACAGGATCTTTTGCGCGTCGCTGCCCGAGCCGGGTTCAATGTAGTCGTTCAGCCCCTGGTCCAGGGTCAGCCCTCTTTGTGCCAGTTCTGCTTGTCCGTTTGTGGATTGTAGCGCGTTTAAGACGTTCTGGCAATCGTTCCTGTTCCCATTGGAGACGCTGACCGGGATCGGGGGCAGGCCCGGCGTATTCAGATTACATGTGACGACGCTGCTGGAGTCGAAAGTGCCGTGACCTGCCATCAAGAGCAGGATCAGGCCAATGGCCGGGGCCTGCAAGAGCAAGATGAGCAGGTTGCCCACATCGTTTTTCAGCAACTCTATATAGCGCATAGAGAGTAGAGAGAACTGCCCCCAGGGGTTGCCGCGCTTGGGCCGCTTGACATCCACCGTCTCCGTCTGCGCGTTAAAGCGGCTCCCCGGCCCCTGGTTGAGCGGAGCAACGACGTATTTCTGATATTCGGGCGAGGCCCTAAAGCGGTCCTCGGCCTCCAGCGGGATATTCGGGTTCTCCTCCGTCGGCTCCAGTGCGCTGTAGATCTCGGCGAAGTCGGTCTTGCCAAAGTATGTCTTGGCCTCGTTTGGTGGACCGAAGTAGGCCAGGCGTCCGCCCTGAGCCAGGAAACAGATGTAGTCGCAGGTATTGATATTATTGGTGGCGTGGGTCACCAGTACAATCGTGTGCCCCTTGTCCGCCAGCTTGCGCAAGAGGAACATCATCTTGCGGTCCAGGCCAGGATCGAGGCCCGAGGTTGGCTCATCCAGGAAGAAGACGCTGGGGTTCGCCAGCAGTTCCAGAGCGATAGAGACGCGTTTGCGCTGTCCGCCGGAGAGCTGGCTGACCAGGAGCTTGCGGCGATGTTTCATCTCCACGTCGTCGAGCACCTCATCGATGCGCTGCTTGATCTGCTCCTTTGTGAAGTCATCGGGCAGGCGCAGGCGCGCGGCGTAGTAGAGCGCGCGCTCAACGGAGAGGTCGCGGTGAATGATGTCGTCCTGCGGCACATAGCCAAGCTGGGTGCTGAAGGCGGCCAGGTGCCGGTAGTAATCCTGGCCGTTGTAGAGCACGAGGCCTTGCTGGGCGGGTCGCAGGCCGTTCAAGGCATCCATCAGCGTCGATTTGCCCGCGCCGGAGCCGCCAACGAGCGCGACAAACTTGCGTGGCGGCATGGTTATCGAAATGTCGTTGATGAGCACTGTATGGCGATTGCACACTTTTTTCAGGTGCAGCGCGTCGATACGAATGCTCTGGCTTTCGTCGTGCTGCGTCAATTGGGTACCGGTGTACGTGAGCTTGAATGGTCCGATGCGAATGGCGTCTCCAGGCGTGAGCGCCCGATTGGTGGCACGCTGTGCGTTGACATAGACGTGATTGGTACTGCCGAGGTCGACAATGCGGTAGCCGCCGCCCTGGATCTGTTCCAGGCGCGCATGGTAGCCGGAGACCTGCGGGTGGTTCAGGACGACGGTGTTATCAGGCAGGCGCCCAAGAGTGATCACGGGAGCGCCCAGCGGGATCGGATGGATTTCGGGTACGATATCCTGCGAGGCGCCGCTGCCATCGTTGTAGGTGAGTGTTACCAGCGTGCCGTGCTCGTCGCCGATACGGAAGATGTCGCCGCGTTCGAGTGCCTTGCGGAACGGCTCATCGCCTCTGATATGCCGGCCCTGGTAGAGCAGGCCGTTAAGGGTCTTGCCGCGCGTCGGGTGGGGGTGAATGATGTAGGGCTGGTTGCCGTCGTACACAATCTGCGCGTGAAAGCCAGAGACAGTCGGCTCGCTGATCACGATATCGTTCGATGGGTCGCGCCCAATGTTGATCACCTGTTTGTTTAATGGGTAAGTATGCTTCTCCTGGTGAACATTGCTGCTGACTTCCAACGAGGGGACGCTCTGTCCAGGCACTACGCCTGCGCCCGGCTGGTACCCTACAATGCGATCTGTGCCGCCCCCACCCGGCAGCGGCGGCACAAGCTGAGGTCGAGGCGCCGCTTCGGTCGGCAGGTAGTTCGGTACGGGTGGAGGCGCCGGTTGCCGCGCGATATACATAGGTGGCTGCCCTTGAAACGAGGACTGTCCTGGCGGGGGTGGAGGCGCTGGCAGATGTGCGCCATACATGGGCGGCGGTTCTTGAAACGAGGGTTGCCCCGGCGCGGGTTGTGCCGCCGGTTGCTCTCCTCTTGGGGGTGGCATTGCTTGTTGCGCCCCGGCACGCGCGAGCAAGAGAAAGGTAGTACCTGTGCCCAGGCCAATTGTATCGCGATCGCGGATCGTCTCTTGCTGCGCATTGCGCTGGTTCACGGTGAGCATATTCTGCGAGGAAAGTTTCTCAATACTCCAGGTCCCATTTTGCCATACCAGGCGTGCGTGATGTCGTGAGACCGTTGGATCGGAAATAACAATATCATTTCCGGGTTCCCGACCCAGTGTGGTGATCGGCTTGTTGATCTGGATGGTTGTGCCTGCTAATGGGCCGGTCAGAAACTGGATTGAGACCAGACCCGGTGGACTATTTACAACATCCATAGCTTCCCTGGCTCCTTTTCTTCTCTAAGGCATTGCCTGGAACTGGTTAATTCTTTCGTGTGCATTATACTGTAGTGGTAACAGACTGGCAATATGGCAAAAGTCGCTGGCGCATCCCGATCCGCGTCGGGGCGAGGGCTTGCCCATTGACTCCAACAAATTCTTTGGTAAAGCGCCTCCACCTTACGTAGGGACCCGATTTATCGCGTCCGGCGCAATTTATTGCGCGAATCCGTTGGGGGAGATAATTCATATAATACCCTATACGCGCAATAAATTGCGGCGGACGCGATAAATCGGGTCCCTACGATGAATGAACATCTCTATCGTCGGGATCATCAGCGGGCGTCTCGGCTGGCTGGTTCAGCATGCGTTGCACTAATGCGGGCATGTCGGTGGTGAACTTGGAATTGGCGACGACGCGTTGAGCGCCGGCCTGGAGAGCTTTCGCGCGCGCCTCCAGGTCCATGTGCGAGCCGAAGGCCAGCACCGGTAGCCCGCTGGCGCGCGCCTGGCGAATCGCAGCCTCCCAGTCAACTCCAGGCGTTGCGATGTTCACAATGACCAGATCCGGCGCTGCGGGCGCTTGCAGGTGCTGCAAGAAACCGGACAGCGTTCGCGCTATGGCTACCTCCATCTCGTGGTGACGCAGCGTATCGCGCATCTTCACCGAGAAGAAGAGATCTTTTTCCAGGGCCAGAATATGCTTTACCACAGTTAATCGTCCGTCGGCTCTGTCACAGGACGGCGGAACAGGTCCCCCAGCTCCTGGTTCACAACATCCAGGTTCGTATACAGCTCACGCGTCAACACATGATGCGTGCCGTTGCAGTACGGTTTGCTGCACTTGCGGGTGTGGCTGATCTCGAAG
>JBDTHH010000386.1:0-9461 GCA_039937055.1 Ktedonobacteraceae bacterium
AATTCTAACGAGTAAAATGGGCAATTTATTCCCCATTCTGATGATGAATAAGCCCATCATTTGGCTTAAGTTCACGCCTATGGGGCGCTGTTTACAAGCCCGCTAGCTAGCATCACATATCGCATCCTGCTTGCCATGCGGGCTTGTAAACGGCGCCCCTACTTCTTGTGTGTTTTCTTCTCGATTAAAGCGTGGCCTCTATGCGCATAGAGCCGCATTTCGTGTAGGGGCGCCGCTGGTCTGCGCCCCGTGGGCTATTCGGCGACAGGCCCCCACTGCACGCCGCCCCGGTCGCGTTTTAGCTCGAACAGGTTGGGCTGGTGTAGCGCCCATTCCAGGTGATCCCACAGCTCGCCGGCGGCCTCTCCGTGCGGCACATTCTGGATGATCGGCCCGTAGAAGCCCACTTCAGATCCTATGATAGCGATAGTGGGTACTCCAAAGGCCCGGTAGCGCTGTACAGCCTCTTCATGGTCGGCCTGGACATCGCGTGTGGTGCTCTCATCGTCCAGGGCCGCATTTACCAGAGCCGCGTCAAGCCCGGCTTCCCGTACAGCAGCGCGTACTCCCGCCGGCTCCCGGATGCTCGCGCCATGGCCGTGTTGTGCGTTGCCCAGGGCGAGATAGAGCTGCTCTACCGCGTCGTTGCCCTGCTGGCGGCGTGCCAGCGCCAGGGTGCGCAGCCCGGCCCACCCGTAGCCATCCACGTAATCCGGCTCGGTGCCTGCCTTGCGGTTGATGATCTCCAGGCTGAAGAAGCGCCAGTGGATGTCGACCGGGCGCACCTTGCGCGCCTCGCGTATCCAGAGGGCCGTGCGCCATGCCAGGGGGCATAGCGGGTCGAAATGAAAGTCGATGCTGACGGGGGGGTGTGTGTCTTGCGTTGTCATGATTGTCCGCTCTCTCCTCATTATAGCTCATGTGTTGTGCTTATACTTCACAAAATGAAGTGCTAAAATATAGCATACGTTCAATTCAGAAGATCTGTCAAGTTAGATGGCTGGGGTTCGCGTAGGGGCGAGCTCGATTTTCACATCGTCCTGACAGCGTGGGTAGGACCCTCGTGAGCCAGGGATGACACAAAGAGGGTATAACCCTTGGCGGGAGAACCGCTCTATGCGATACTACTTTATGCGAGAATATACTCTTCTGTGGGGAGTCGAAGCCATTATTCCTACAGATGTGTACTCTACAAAGACCTTGAAACTTCTTTTAGAAAGGGACTATATTATGCCGGCAAAGTTATCGCGTCCTGTGCGCAAATTGGGTGTGCTAACGGGTGGGGGCGATGTGCCAGGACTGAATGCCGCTATTAAAGCGCTGGTCTATCGTGCTGAAGAGATGGATATCAGCATTATAGGCTTACGAGATGGCTGGGAAGGCATCACGTACCTGGAGCGGGCGCGCGGTCTAGAGGGGCTTATCTTTGATGCTGAAGATCCCAGCAAGTGGCAGAGTCACTATCTTATGCCCTTGAACCGCTTGAATACCCGAACTATTGATAGACAGGGTGGCACCATCCTGCGTTCTACACGCACGAACCCCGCGCGTATGCGGGTGAGCGCTCTGCCGCCGCATCTGAAGGTGTATGGTGAAGGCCACGAGCCGGAGGACCGGGTTGATCTCACCGACGAGGTACTGGCGAATCTCCAGTTTCTGGAACTGGATGGCCTCGTAGTGATCGGCGGCGATGATACACTGAGTTACGGGTCTGTCCTTTCAGCCAGGGGGGGTGTGCCTGTCTGGGGTATTCCCAAGACCATGGATAACGACGTGTACGGCACCGATTACTGCATTGGCTTTGAGACGGCCATCAACCGGGCCGCCGAATTTATCACGCGCATCCGCTCTACCGCCGGCTCGCATAGCGAGACGGTGCTCTTCCGTATGTTCGGTCGCGATGCAGGCTTCACGGCATTTGAGACGGCCATCGTGACCTGGGCGGATCGTGTCTTGATTCCCGAGGTCGCCGTCGATATTGACCGGTTGGCCGAGCTTATTGAGCATGATAGACAGAATCCGCAAAACTATTCGACGGTTGTGCTCTCCGAGGGAGCTAATCTGGGCATGCCCGTACCGGAAGTTGGCACGCCAGATGCCTATGGGCACCGCAAGAAGGTCAATGTGGCGGAATTCCTGGCTGATGAGCTTGTGAAGCGCCTGCCAAAGGTACGCTTCCTGCCCATCGACCTGACCTACTTCCTGCGTAGCGGCGATCCAGAGGTGGGCGATAAGCACATGGCGATTTACTATGCCAACCTTGTCATGAACCTGGTGGCCGAGGGCACGCATGGCGTTATGGCAGGGCATCACGCGGGCAGTTTCATCTATACCGATATCCCCGGCAAAGATCGGCCCACGCGTCGCGTGGACCCCGCCGATTACCATGGCACGCGCTATCGTCCCCGTTTCGATCATTTTAACAGTATCTACTGGGACGTGCGCTAACGTACAATAGTTATGGATCTAGCAAGCATGAGGATGCGCGGCCAGCCGCGCATCCTCATGCTTGCCAGGCGTGATATAATCTGCACGTTAAAAGCAAGAAAGCCAGGAGGAGTGTGATGGCGAAGACGAAAAGCCCGAGCGCTACGCTTGTCTCAACCGGGATCTGCAATTTTTGTCAGGGCGAGTTCGAGAAGGCGCGCATGAGCCAGCATTTGAAGTTTTGTAAGCAAAGAAAAGCCTACCAGGAGACCGCCAACAGTACAGATGCAGAGAAAATGAGATTGTTCCAAATTTTTGTGGAGGGGAAGTATCTGCCGGTATACTGGATGCACCTTGAAATGCCGGCCAGTGCGTTGCTGGAAGATCTGGATGCCTTTCTGAGAGCTATGTGGTTGGAGTGCTGCGATCATCTCAGCGGATTTAAGGTCGGGAAGATAGCGTATTCATCGCCAGAGCCGTACTTCGAGTGGGGCGCTGGCCTTGGGGATGGCGAGGAAGATGGGGGAGATGAGGAACAGAATGAGCCGGACGCGGAGCAGGCGGAGCCAGAAAATGTGGTGCCAGACGCAGTAGTCGCTGCAACTGATGCAGCGCCCTTGCAGGCGGACCTGACGCCTGATGAAGCTATAAGTTGCCTCGTTGAACTTTTGTATACCGAGTACCGGGCCTATCTTACCGATCTCATTGATCACCCACCTGCAGAAATTGAAAGTAAACTCATCGATCTGTTTACGACCAGGGTTCAGAGCGGTCTGGTGCTCCTTAGCTCTCCCGAAGTACAGAAGAGTATCCACTCTCTTACCGATGTAATCGAGATAGGTCTCATGGAGTCGATGGCACAGGCTGACGAAGAAAACCAGGATATGGATGTGGAGCTGCAGAAGGCTCTTCAGGTAGGCACTAAATTCTCGTATACATACGATTATGGTTCCAGTACCTATCTGACATTGAAGGTCATGGCCGAGCGCGAGGGTGTGCCGGTGAAAGATGAGGATGGGGATCTCGTGCAGATTCTGGCGCAAAATGTGCCGCCGCCTATGGTGTGTCGCGAGTGCGGCAAGCCTGCTACCCATGTGATTAGCGGGTACTACTATGTAACCGAGAATGCACTGTGCGAGGAATGTGCGAAGAAGTCAGAATTCAGGGATGGTATGCTGCTGCCGGTCGTCAATTCTCCACGCGTAGGGGTATGTGCCTAGACCGGGGGTGTGGAGATGGCATGGGAGTTTGAAGAGGAAGATTGGGAGGAGGAGGAAGAGGACGAGGAGGGCGCGGAATATGAGGAGGAAGGGGAGTAACCTCAATCAATCTGGACTGACACGCTTCAGGTGAAAAACTATGCCTCCCCTTGAAACTGAGCGGCTGATCATATTGGTTCTAACAGAGGAGGTATCTGTGTCTATACCCGCTCAGCCCGCTATTTTCCCCGCGTTACAAAAGCCCTATATCTTCGCGCACCAGGGGGGAGAGTTGCTGGCCCCGACCAACACTATGGCCGCCTTCGCGGTGGCAGACGCTATTGGCGGGATCGACTTCCTGGACATCGACGTGCATATGACCAGGGATGGTCACCTGGTGGGTATTCACGACAGCACAGTGGATCGCACCACCAATGGTCGTGGGCGCGTTGACTCCTACACGCTGGCCGATTTGCAGCAGTTGGATGCCGGGTACCGCTTTCAGGATCTGCAAGGCGAGTACAGCTACCGGGGCAAAGGCGTCAGCATCCCGGCGCTGGCCGAAGTGTTTGAGGCCTACGCGACGAAGTTCTACCTGCACTTTGAAATCAAGGATACCTATCCCAAAGCCGGTCCAGCGCAGGTTGAGGAGAAGCTGTGGGAACTGATCCGGCGCCATCACATGGAGAAGCATACGATTGTAGGCTCCTTCCAGCAGTCCATCGTGAGGCGTTTTCAGCAACTGTCGCGGGGGCTGGTGGTGATCGGGGCCGGGCGCGCAGAGGTGACACAGTTTGTGCTGGCGCACATCTCGCGTCTCCCCTGGCTGTACCGCCGCTACTCGCATGTGCTGGAGATCCCGCTTGCCGCCGGTGGCATCAACCTGAAAAAGCGCAGTCTGATCGAAGACGCGCATCGCGCAGGCATGGAGGTCTATTACTGGACTATCGATGATGTCCCCACTATGAAAGAGCTGATTGAACTGGGCGCCGATGGCCTGTTCACCAATCGGCTGGACCTGCTCAAGGGTGTGATGCAAGAGATGGGTGTGCGGTAAGGGGTATTCGCGTCTCTTTCCTGATGTTTACGTCAAACATGCATCGTCAATCGCTTCGTCCTGGGTCAGTGCGGCTCCCGTGCTCCACTCCTCTCCAAAAGCAGGCTCGTGCAGCGCGGCTTTTGTGGTGGCAACTGTCTGCGCGAAGGCCGCGCGCTCGGCCGGTGGTAGCGGGGTCTGTGTCTGCTCGCGTAGTGTCGCCGCGGCTGCGCACAGACGCGTGGCCTGCGCGTAGTGGTCTTCTGCACAGGCCGTGGCAGCAAAGCCCTCCAGGCACCAGGCGATATAGGTGGGACTGCCGAATGCGCGAAAGAGGGTGAGAGCCTCCTGGTAGCGCGCTCTGGCTGCTGCATAATCTCGCTGCTGGTGAGCCAGGTGACCGAGCACGGTTTTGATGCTGGGGATGTCCCATGTCATGCCGCTGGCCTGAGCATTGATGAGGGCCTCTTCTAACAATGCGGTAGCGCGCGCCACGTCTCCCCGCATGCTTGCCAGGTCCGCGAGATGGGTCAGGGCGCGACTCTTGAGACCGCTATGTTCTATCAGCCCGGCATAATGGTAGCTTTCGGTATAGGCAGTCGCCGCCTCATCGATTTTGCCACTTGCCTGGGCAATCATACCGAGAGTGGCGAAGGCGTTGCTGATGCTGTCCTGGTCGCCGGTGCGCTGGGCCAGGTGTAGAGCTTCTTGCGCAAAGGTTTCTGCGCCACGATCTACCTTGCCGTGGCGCACCAGAGTACGGGCCAGGCCATAGAGTTTCTCGATGCGCAGGGTGAGTGGCGCTGTGTGCGCTCCCTGCTCTCTTGCCTGGAGGTCCAGTGCCAGCATGCGTTCCATCCAGCTTTCAGTCTCGCTCATCTGACCGTGGATGTGCCAGAGTCGTGTGAAGCCTGTCAGCCGCAGCCCGAGTTCCGCCTCGCGCCTTTCTTCTGCCCACTGAAGTGCCGCACGCGCATTGGGCAATTCTTGTGCTAATGCAAAGTGTGCGTCGCGTTCTCCCTGCTCCGGTCCAAAGTGCGCCATAACGGTCTCCGCCAGGTGGGCATAATAGGCAGCGTGCCGGCGCCGGCACTGCTCCTCCTCCCCTGCTGCGTGCAGTCGTTGCAGAGCATACTCCCGAATCAGTTCCAGTATGCTAAAGCGAGCCGTATTGCCGGTTGTTATCTCCACCTGGATCAGACTGGCATCGACCAGGGCAGCCAGTGTGAGGATCATTTCTTCGTCCGCGCCCTCACCCGCGGACCGACACACCGCCTCAGCCGCTGCGAGCGTCCAGCCTCCTACAAAGACGCCGATTGTGCGGAAACAGCATTGTTGTTCCTCCGTGAGCAGTTCATAACTCCAGGCGATAGCGTCCTCCATCGTTTGCTGGCGTGTTGGCAGATCTCTGGCCCCGCCGCGTAGGAGCGCCAGACGGTGGGTGAGCCGCGTGCGCAACTCTGGTAAGGAGAGCACCTTGACGTGCATAGCGGCTAGCTCGATGGCCAGTGGCAGGCGATCCACCTGTTCGCAGATGGCTGCCACCTCGCTCACTGCATAGACTCTCGCGGGCCGTACCGCCTGAGCGCGTTCGCGAAAGAGGGTTACCGCATCCTCCAGCGGCAGTGGAACCAGCGGCAGTTCCTGCTCGGCGCGCAGATGCAGCGGCGTCCGGCTCGTCGCCAGGATAACGAGCCGGGGACAGTTCGCCAGCATGTCAGCAACGAACGAAGCGACCTCCAGAACCTGTTCGCAGTTGTCGAGTATGAGGAGGAGTTGCTTGTTGCGCAAGAACTCGCGTACCTGCTCTGCGAGCGAGGTGTCCCCCTGTTCGCGGAGCCTGAGCGCCTGTACAATCGTAGGGGAAACAAGGGCGGCATCGCGGATGAGCGCCAGCGGAACATATACCACACCTGCGGCAAAGTCAGGGACAAGGTCGTGGGCAAGCTGGAGCGCGAGCCGCGTCTTGCCCACGCCGCTGGGTCCTGTTAGAGTGAGCAAATGTGTAGATGTGCCTCGCAGGAGAGCAAGGGCCTGGGAGCGTTCCTGCTCACGACCAATGAGCGTGGTAGGGGGAAGCGGAAGACCATATGGGGAGAGGTCCGGGAGAAGGCCAGGAGAAGTGGCGTTCTCTGGTTGCGTGGAGGCCCGCAGTAAATCACGCTGCTGTGCAGTCAGAGTCAGCGCGCTGGCCAGCAATTCGAGTGTGTCATAACGTGGTGTGCCGTGAATGCCACGTTCCAGGTCGGAAATCGTACGCGCACTCAAGCCAGCGCGGGCCGCCAGTGCCTCTTGTGAGAGTCCTGCCGCCAGACGATAGCGCTTGAGGAGCGCTCCGAAGCTGCTTTGTTCCTGCATACATCCCTCGTCCTGGTGTACACCATCCTTTCTGTCCTATGATAGCACATCGCCTGGGACTGAGAAATGTGTGAGGAAGATGTGCCTCTTCCTCATGGTGTAAGAAGGTATGTCCATGTAGACTATAAGTAAGTGAAAGGACCTGCTTATGATCTTAATCGTTGGAGCCAGTGGCCGTCTCGGCAGCGTCGTCGCACAGCACCTGCTTGCACAGGGCAAAGCGGTGCGTGTGATGACGAGAACGCCGTCCACCCTGGCTCATCTGAAGCAACAAGGGGCAGAAGTGGTGAGCGGCGACCTGCGCGATCCAGCCTCCCTTCTCAGCGCGTGTCAGGGGGTCGAGCAGGTGCTGGCGGCCGCCCATGCCCTCGCCGGAAAGGGTGAGAACAATCCCCACACAGTTGATGACGCGGGCAATCGTCACCTGATCGATATGGCCAGAGACGCCGGCGTGAAGCATTTCATTTTTGTGTCTGTTCTGGGGGCCGGCCCGGATGCTCCATTGGAGTTCTTCCGTATCAAGTACCGCACGGAAGAGTATCTCCGCGCCAGTGGTCTGACCTTCACCGTCCTGCGTCCCGGTGCCTTCATGGACCTGTGGGCCGGATTGATCGGTCAGCCCATGCTAAAGCAAGGCAAGACCACGATCTTCGGGCGTGGCGACAATCCGGTCAATTTTGTGGCGGTGGAAGATGTCGCGTGTTTTGTCTGTACCGCGTTGGAGGACCCTCACGCTCATAACCAGGTGATCGAGGTTGCTGGGCCGGAGACCCTGACGCTGAATCAGGTAGCAGAAACCTTTGCACGGGCAAGCGGACGCCAGGCGAAAAAGCGCCATGTTCCTCTGCCGATGATGCGCGTTATGTCTATTGTGATGCGGCCGGTCAATCCTGCCTTGAGTCGTTTGATAGGCGCAGGCATCTATATGGATACCGCGAATCAAAGCTACGATCCGAGCCAGAGCGCTCGCACATTCGGGGTCCCATTGACCTCACTGGAGGAAGTTATCGGCAGAATCGCCAAAGAAGAGATGAGTTCTCTGAAGAGATGAATTCCTGGAGGAAGAGAGATATCCTATGTCAGTGGAACACGTACTGGATGCGCAAATGCATCCATCACCCCAATTGGTATTCGAGCGTATGATTCAGGCCACGAATCGCCACGATCTAGATGCTATGGTGGCGTGTTTTGCGCCAGACTTTCGCAGCGAGCAGCCTTTCCATCCTGAGAGAGCTTTCACTGGACAGGCAGGGGTGCGGAAAAACTGGAGCTTCTTTTTCGCTACCATACCGGATATGCAGGTAGAAATCCTCAATCAGGCGGTAGAAGGCGATACTGTATGGGCCGAACTGCACTACCACGGCACCCGGACCGATGGGGAAAAGCATGATATCAGGGGCGTAACCATCCAGGGTATTTCGGCTGGCCGGCTCATCTGGGCCCGGTTGTATATCGAGCCGGTAAAAGAGGAGCAAGGCATACATCCTTGACAACTCGTCCATTTCATGTTACATTCTGACCAGAACAATCACAACACAATATTACACGAGCCTTGAAGGGACGAGTAACAGTTGTCCGTTGCGTCCAGAGAGTGGGCAGTTGGTGGAAAGCCCATACGTCGATGCACTGTGAAGAAGACCCTGAGCTGCAAGAAGAAATCGCAACAAGCGAGAGTAGACCTTAGCCGGTAGCCCCCGTTAGCGGGCGAGAGTATGTTTGTACTCAACGAGGTTGATGCCGCGAGGCGTTAACGCATGAAGGTGGTACCACGAGAGCTAATTATATCGCTCTTCGTCCTTTCCTGAACAAGGGGATGAAGGGCGTTTTTATTTGTCCTTCGTTTCGAAGCATACACGTCACGCACAATTGCATAGTACATAGGCCTTGAAGGGACGAGTAGCGGTCCTGGTTGCATCCAGAGAGCGGGCGATTGGTGGAAAGCCCGTATGTCAACACACCGCGAAAAAGATCCCAGAGTCGCAAGAAGAAATCGCGTCACGCGAGAGTAGACCTTAGCCGGTAGCCCCCGTTAACGGGCGGGAGTATGTTTGTACTCGACGAGGTTGATGCCGCGAGGCGTCAACACATGAAGGTGGTACCACGAGAGCTAACTATATCGCTCTTCGTCCTTTCCTGAACAAGGGGATGAAGGGCGTTTTTTTGTACTCTGTAATGAAATCGATTCGAAGGAGGAATACAACATATGGCACATTGTCCAGAATGCGAAGCCGAAATTCCTGTGCAAGGTCTCCTGGTGGGAGAGGTCATCTACTGTCCTGATTGTAACGCGGAACTGGAGGTCGTACGCCTGGAGCCGCCAGCGGTGGCGCTGGCTCCCCAGGTTGAAGAAGATTGGGGGGAGTGAGATGCCACGCTTAGCTATTCTTACGTCGCGCATTCGCGTGGAAGAGAAACTCTTGATCGAAGCGCTGAAGCAGAGA
>JBDTHH010000387.1:0-7542 GCA_039937055.1 Ktedonobacteraceae bacterium
CCACATGCAAGAGCATGAAGAACTTCTTTCTTTCGCCGAAGAATGTCCTCTCTCTGTGACCGTCAACGGCCACCTCTATGAGCAACCGGTCCCGGTGCGCTTGCTGCTCTCAGATTTCCTGCGCCACACGCTTCATCTCACAGGGACCCATGTTGGCTGCGAACACGGAGTCTGCGGCTGCTGCACGGTGTTGCTGAACGGCGAGGCGGTTCGCTCCTGCCTGATGTTCGCGATTCAGGCCGATGGCATGGCGATCACGACGGTCGAGGGGCTGGCCGGTATCAGTAGCGATCTGCACCCTATCCAGCAGGCATTTCAAGAGAAACATGGTCTGCAATGCGGCTTCTGCACCCCCGGTATCCTGATGACGGTGCATGCCATGTTGCACGAGAACCCTACTCCCAGCGAAGAGGAGATCCGTCATGGCCTCTCTGGTAACCTGTGCCGCTGCACCGGCTATCAGAACATCGTTGAGTCAGTCAAGCTCGCGGCAACATACCTGCACGAGCCGCACACGGAGGTGGACTAATGGCGACACGCTGGTTTGGCGCACCCGTACAACGGACCGAAGATCCCCGCCTGCTGCGCGGGCGCGGCACCTATGTCGATGACATCGACCTGCCCACTACGCTGCATGCCGCCGTGCTGCGCAGCCCCTACGCGCAGGCCCGTGTCGTGTCCATCGACACCACCGCCGCGCTGGCGCTCCCCGGCGTCCACCTGGTGCTGACGGCGCGCGACCTTGGCGATGTACTGGAACCATCCCCGCTGCTGGTGCCCCATGATGCCCTCACGCAGCCGCGCACGCAACTACCCCTGGCGCGCGACGAGGTCCACTATGTTGGTGAGGCGGTGGCCTTTGTGGTGGCCGAGAGCCGCTATATCGCCGAAGATGCGCTCGAACTCATTGATGTCGAGTACGAGCCGCGTCCCGTTGTGCATAACCTGGAGACGGCTGGGGCGGAGAACGGGCCGCTGGTGCATGCAGACGTGCCAGGCAACATTGCCGCGCACTTTGTGCAGGTCACCGGTGACCCCGATACCGTGCTTGCCAGCGCGCCGCATGTGATCCGCGAAACGCTGACGATAGAGCGCGGGTCCTCTATGCCCATGGAGTGCCGGGGCATCGTGGCGCGCTGGGAACCATTCGAGGGCATGCTCACCTGCTGGATATCGACTCAGGGGCCCATCCCCATCCGTAACGGCCTGGCGGCCATCTTCCACCTGCCGGAACACAAGGTCCGGGTGATCGCGCCTGATGTGGGAGGCGGCTTCGGCTCCAAAATTATGATGTTCTATCCTGAAGAGATTCTGGCACCGTTTGCCTCTATCCGGCTTGGCAGACCCGTCAAGTGGATCGAGGATAGGCGCGAGAATTTCATTGCCACAAACCAGGAGCGCGGCCAGGTACACGAGGTCGAGTATGCCTTCGATGATCAGGGGATGCTGCTGGCTGTGTGCGATAGCTTTATCCACGATACCGGGGCCTATATCCCCTATGGCATCATCGTGCCGATCATCGCCGCCTGTACCCTCCCCGGCCCCTATCGCCTGAAGCACTACTCCAGCGAGTTCACGGTGCTCTATACCAATAAGGTGCCCGTCAGCCCCTATCGCGGCGCGGGAAGACCCCAGGCCGTCTTTGTGATGGAGCGCATGATGGATCGTATCGCCAGCGAGCTGCATATGGACCGCCTGGAGGTGCGCGAGCGCAACTTCATCCGGCCCGATGAGTTCCCCTGGGATGTGGGGCTGATCTATCAGGACGGCGGCCCCACCATCTATGATAGTGGAAACTACCAGGCCGGGCTTGACAAGCTGAAGGCCGCGTTGGGCTATGCTGACTTTCCACGTATGCAGGCGGAGGCACGCGCGCAGGGGCGCTACCTGGGCCTGGGCGTTGGCTATTATGTCGAGGGCACGGGTATCGGCCCCTACGAAGGGGCCCAGGTCCGCGTCGAGTCGGATGGGCGCGTGTATGCCGCCACGGGCATTAGCAACCAGGGCCAGGGGCACTATACCACCTTCGCCCAGATCGTGGCAGAGCAGCTAGGCGTGGACCCGCAGGATGTGATGGTAACGACCGGCGACTCACAGGCATTTTACTGGGGCGTTGGCACCTTTGCCAGTCGTGCCGCTACTGTCGCCGGATCGGCGATGCACCTGGCCGCCGTCAAGGTGCGCGAGAAGGCCAAACAGGTCGCCGCCGATCTCTTCGAGGCCGCGCCGGAGGATATCGAGCTGGCCGGTGGTAAGGTGTTTGTCAGGGATGCCCCCCACCGTGCGCTCACGTTGGGCCAGGTGGCGATCTCGGCCAACCCGCTACGCTACGCGTATGGCGAGAACGCACGCAAACTGATGTCTATGAAGCTGGCAGGCTCGCGCCCCGGACCGGCGTTGGCGGAGGGACGAAGCGGGCCAGGGCTTGACGAGACGGCCTTCTATAGTCCCCCGCACGGCAGCTTTGCCAGCGGCGTACATGGGGCGATTATCGAGGTTGACCTCACGACTGGCATGGTGACGTTCGTGAAGTATGTGGCGGTCCATGACTGCGGACGCGTGATCAATCCTATGGTGGTAGAGGGCCAGGTTCACGGCGGGATCGCCCAGGGGATCGGTGGCGTCTTCTACGAGCGGCTCGTGTATAACGAAGAAGGGCAGCTCACGAATGCCAGCTTTATGGATTACTTGCTGCCAACCACGGGGGAGATTCCGGCTCTCATCGTTGAGCATGTCGAGACGCCTTCTCCGCTCAATCCGCTGGGCGTGAAGGGCGCTGGCGAGGCCGGGGTGATCCCCGTTCCCGCCCTCTTTGCCTCGGCTATCGATGATGCACTCTCCCCCTTTGGTGTGCGCATACGCGAAATGCCGCTTCACCCCTGCCGCTTGCATGAGATCATCAAGGAAGCGCGGGCGGCACAAAACGCATGACCGTTGCTCATGGCGTTTACATCATCTGTGCGCACAGTCCGTGTAGGGGCGCTGGCTTGCCTCGCCCGCGTCGGCCACCACGGGCGAGGCAAGCCATCGCCCCTACGCGGACCTTAAACATACAAACGTACCAGTAGACATCCAGGCGGCAATATGAGATACTCATCAGCAGTAGAGTCGTAATAGTTGGAGGTTTCCTCTATGTCCTCAATGTATCCGCCATATGGTGGTGCGGTAGGTCGTTCGTGTCAGCGATGTCGTGCGCCACTTGCCCCTAACGAAGTAACGTGTGGGAATTGTGGCCAATATAATGCGCCGGCCAGCGGTCCTACTGGTGTGCAGGGACCTTCCGGTACCTCCTGGGGAGGCGGCGGCAGCGTGCCTCCAACTGCTTATGGACAGGAGCAGCAACGTCAGTATCCGGGATCAGCCCCACAGTGGGGGCAGCAACCTCCTATGCCAACTGCTCCTCCCACGTATGGCGGCATGGCCTCCGCTCAGCAGCCCCAGTCCTATAATGGCATGCCCGGTATGTCCTCTGCCCAGCAGCAATATAACGGTATGCCTGTGTCTTCCGTCAATAACTCTTACGGTGCATCGCAAACTGGCTACCCTACGCGAACTACAACGGGTGGCTTTCAGCAACCTCAACAGTTCCAGCAACCATCAGGGTTCCAGTCGGGAGTGTATCCGCCTTCGAACGATGGATTTGGCCTGCCGCCTACGCGCAAGCGGGGGCCAGGCATAGGTCTTATTGTGGGGATTGTGCTCCTGGTAGTGGTGCTGCTTGGCGCGGGGACCGGTAGCTATCTCTATCTGAATCGCTCTTCCACAGGAAATACCCCGGCTGCCACTCCAGTTACCACGGCTCCCACTGCCATACCTGTGGGGCCGCTTTTGTTTAAAGATAGCTTTATGGATAACCAGAATCACTGGGATACGACCAGTGCCCAGGGCAAGTATTCTGTGAAGCTTGGTAACGGTTCCCTGGTGCTGGAGGATGATGAGAATACCCTGTTCCCAGAATTGCTCCCCAACAAAACGTTTGATAATTTTACGCTGACCGTGGATGCCTCCCTCTCTAAGGGTGACCCAAATAGTGGCTATGGCATCTACACGCGCATGGCTTTAAATCAGAATACCGGTCTTCCCACTACCTATTATCGCTTTGAACTCTATGGCGATGGCACCTATGGCATATTCAAGGGGGCCTTAGACGCTACAGGCGCGATTCAGAGCAGCAAAATAATCTATGGGCGTCATCCGGCCATCCAGAAACAGGGCAGCGTCAATCATATCACCGTTGTCGCCAAAGGCACGACGATGAGCCTTGTCGTGAACGGGCAGACCCTCTATACCTTCTCCGATACCAGCTATCGAAACGGGGTCGCTGCCCTGTTCGTGTCCAATGTCCCGCAAACGCCGCCCAGTGCGCAGGCCACCTTCGCAAATCTGGCGATCTACCAGCCGGCCGGATAAGGGATGGTTTCTGTGATGTGTATTGTATGGGGTGCCGTAGACCCGTGCCGTTATCCGTAGCGCGTGGCTTGCCTCGCCCTACAGGTTGTGTTTAGCCCTCCTGCAAGGCGCGCGCATATACCGCCGGATCAACATTGCCGCCGCTCACGATGCAGCAGACACGTTTGCCCGCGAAGCGTGCCGGGTTAGCCAGCACGGCGCCCAGCGCCAGGGCCCCTGTTGGCTCAACTTTGAGGTTGGCATACAGAAAATAGGCGCGCAAAGCCTCCAGTGTCAGGGCATCGTCCACCTCGATGATATCGCCGATCCCCTGCTGCAGGATCTCCCAGTTGAGCGCACCGAGACTGACGGTGCGCGCCCCGTCGGCGATGGTATCCGGCTCCTGCTCGTTGCGCACGAGGCGACCGCTGCGCAGCGAGCGGGCGGCGTCGTTGGCGGGTAGCGGCTCGGCTCCGATGATCTCCGTGCGTTTCCCCAGGTAGTCGCGCGCGATGACCTGGCCTGAACAGAGGCCGCCGCCGCCAACCGGGACGACCAGCACCTCGAAATCGGTAGCGCTCAGGATCTCCTGACCCAGGGTCGAGTTCCCGGCGACGACCCGGTAATCGTCATAGGCCTGTGCCAGAAAGCTACCGGGCTGCTCCGCCAGCAACTGTCGTGTGCGCTCGGCCCGGCTGATAGTCCGTACGTCGATCAGGTCCACCTGCCCGCCATACGCGCGTACGGCATCGATCTTGACCTGCGCGGAGGTTGCCGGCATCACGATGGTTGCCTGTTTGCCTGATAGTTTGCTGGCATAGGCCACCGCCTGCCCAAAGTTGCCGGAGGAGGCTGCAATCACACGCTCTTCAGGGATGCTGGAGAGCAGGTTGTATGCGGCGCGAAACTTAAAGCTGCCGGTGTGCTGAAAGGTCTCGCTGGCAATGGTGATGTCGCATCCCAACCTCTCGGAAAGTCTGGGACTGGGGAGCAGCATCGTGGGCCGCAGGTGACCCGGCAGGGTCTCCCATACAGATGCCATGTAACTCGCTGTCAGTTCAGGGGCTGTGGTGTAACGCTGTAGCATGGTCCAACTCCAGGGGGTAATGATACGATACGCTGCCTGTGGAATATTGTACCATGCCCCGGTAGTTGATATGAAGATGCGGAAGAATGACATACTTCATCACATCACTCTCACCGATATTCAGAAAGCACCCAACACTACTTATACTCATCTGCGACCGCAAAAAACGCCTCGATTTTTGTCGAGAAAGGCAAAAAACACGAGGGAGAAAGAGGATGAGAGCCTATGCTGACAGACGAAGAATTTCAGATGTGGTGCCAGCGCCTCCAGCTCTCCCCAGAAACGGAAGCCATCATCACACGCATTCGTTCCTCACCCCCTGTACGTAAGGTGAGAGGCCGAGCGAATAATGTTTCTGGCAAGTATCCCAGTCCGAAAATGCTGCGTTCCATCCAATTTGAAAGCCAGCATGTAGAACCCTGGGGCTGCTACGGAATGGAGAGAGATGATGATGTCCTGGAATATTATGATCAGGCAATACGCATCCCCTTACAGTATCGTGCCAACTCAGGTCGCCCAACGACCCAGTGGCACACTCCTGATTTCTTTGTCCTGCGGCGTGCATCCGCTGGATTTGAGGAGTGGAAGCATGCCAAGCTTCTCGACAAACAGGCGGCCTCGATGCTCAATCGCTATCAACCTGATCCGACGGGCAGATGGCAATGTCCCCCAGGAGAGACGTATGCTCAATCGCTTGGCCTCTCTTACCGTGTTCGCACTTCCGCTGAATACCAGGCGCTCTACATCGAGAATTTGAAATTCCTGCAGGATTATCGGGCTCATCCTGCGGAAGCCGATCTTGCCCTAGAAAAACTCGTGATGGATAGCCTTACAGCCTATCCAGGTGTCAGCGTCGAAGCGCTCAGGAACGCTCACCCTGGTCTGCCACTTGATATCCTCTGGGCGATGCTTTCAAAATACATGATTTTCACGGATCTTGAAGCTTCACGGCTCACACACCATGCACAGGTTTTCTTGTATCGCGATGAGACAGAAATGGCACAAGCCAAAGCACGAGCTTCATCGACGGTTGTTTCTGTTCGGTCACTGCTATCTCATTTCATCTTTGACTCTCGGCTTTGGCAAGCAGAAATCCGTGATGAGGCGGTAATCCTCCAACCAGAAGTTGGGACACCACTTATCCTTCCACTCAGACAATTTCAACGCATGGTTGCCGAAGGAGAGATGAAAGCGGTCACGGCTGCAACCCCATCACCCATGACACTAGAGATGCGCCAGATCCTCGTGTCTGCCAGCCCTAAAGCACAGGAAGAGGCAAATCGATGTCTCCGGGAGATCCTGGCATACGTGCAGGGAGAGACTATTCTTGTGACGCCACGCAGCGTGCAACGGTGGATGGTGGCCTATCATGCAGCAGAAGAACAGCATGGATGCGGGTATCTTGGCTTGCTGGATCATGTCGCCATCCGTGGAAATCGGACCCCGCGTGTCTCAGATGCCTCGCTTCAGTTACTCGAAACCTATCTCAAAGAGCATTACGCAACGCCACAAGCGAAGCGAGCGGCTGCCGTGTACCGTCTGTATCTGGAAGCATGTTCACGACAACAGATTCCCCCGGTAAGTGAACGGACCTTCTATCGAGAACGTGCCAAGTTTATCAGTACCGAAGTCACAACACTGCGTCATGGACGGCGTGCTGCGTATGCAGAACAACCCTTTTTTGGGCATCTGGACCAGACGACACAGCGTCATGGTGAGCGCCCGTTCGCTCTGGCCCATGTGGATCATACCCCATTGGATATCATGCTGGTTTCATCAGTGACAGGAAAACCATTCGCCAAGCCGTATCTGACGATGCTCACGGATGCCTACAGTCGGCGGTGTCTGGCGGCATATGTGACCTATGATCCCCCCAGTTATCGTTCAGCCATGATGCTTTTCCGTGTCTGTGTTCAAAGGCATCAACGTCTTCCACAAGAGTTAGTGGTAGATCGTGGCTCCGACTTTGGCAGCGTGTACTTTGAGACCTTGTTATCGCGCTACTTTATTACGAAAAAGGAGCGCCCAGCGCAGCAACCCCACTTTGGTTCGGTGATTGAACGTCT